>NZ_JBPKJK010000047.1:0-57845 GCF_051756985.1 Saccharothrix sabaoui | reverse complement strand
CGCCGGACCGGGGCCGTCACCGGTGGTGGCGGTGGTGTTCGTGGGGTTCGTGGTTCAGTCGTTTGGCTACTGGCCGGCGTCGAACGTGTGTTCTACGCTGCTGCCCCGTGGGGCAACTGTCCTTCTTCTCGGCCGAGGCCCGGCAGCCTTGCGTCGGTGACCTGGCGGGCCTGCTGTGCGGGCCCGGCCAGGCGCTGGGCTTCGCGCGGGGACGGGCCGCCCGGGTGTCGGTCGAGGTGGACGGCCCGGAGCGCGGGGCCGCCGTGGTGGCCGCCCTCGGGGAGCGCGGGGTGCAGGCCCGGGTCGAGGACGTCGAGGGGTCGTGGCAGGTCACGACGGCTTTCCGCACCGACCTGACGGGGCTGGCGGGGCAGTGGCTCGACGACGGCGGCAAGGTGGTGCCGGGCGGGTTCGCGCTGGACGGCGGGGTGCTGCGGCTGTGGGCGCTCGCGGCCGGGCGGTGGGTCGAGCCCGGGTACTGGCTGGGGCTGGACCCCAGGGCGCCCGACACGCACGAGGTGTTGCGAAAAGCGTTGGCCACGTCGGGCCTGCCCTCGACACTCTTGACGGGCAAGGCGGGCGGCCCGGCGTTGCGCGTCGTCGGCCGCAGGCGGCTCGAACGGCTCGCGGAGCTGGTCGGACGTGCGCCGAGCGGGGTGGCGGAGCGCACCTGGCCGGCCGCGTAGCGCCTCCTGTTGGCGGAGGATCGGGCACAGTTGTGTCACCCTGTCCGTGACCAGGGCTGCCCCGGCGGCGACAAAGGACAGTGCACACTGGCGGGTCGGGACACAGTGTTCGAAGAGAGCGGGACGGCGTGGCTGGATCGACACGGGCGAAGAAGGCAAGCGGGGGAGCGGCGGACGGCAATCGGCGGTTGGTGATCGTCGAGTCGCCCGCGAAGGCGCGCAAGATCGCGTCCTACCTCGGCAGCGGCTTCGTCGTGGAGTCGTCCAAGGGGCACATCCGGGACCTCCCCCGGGGCGCCGCCGACGTGCCCGCCAAGTTCAAGGGCCAGCCGTGGGCGCGGCTGGGCGTGGACGTGGATCACGACTTCGAGCCGCTCTACGTCGTCACGCCGGACAAGAGGTCCACCGTCGCGGAGCTGAAAGAGCTGCTCAAGGACGTCGACGAGCTCTACCTGGCGACGGACGGCGACCGCGAGGGCGAGGCCATCGCCTGGCACCTGCTGGACACCCTCAAGCCCAAGGTCCCGGTCCGCCGGATGGTGTTCCACGAGATCACCGAGCCCGCGATCCTGGCCGCCGCCGCCAACCCCCGCGACCTGGACCAGGACCTGGTCGACGCGCAGGAGACCCGCCGCATCCTCGACCGGCTGTACGGCTACGAGGTCAGCCCGGTGCTGTGGAAGAAGGTCATGCCGAAGCTCTCGGCGGGCCGCGTGCAGTCCGTGGCGACCCGGATCGTGGTCGAGCGGGAGCGCGAGCGGATGAAGTTCGTGACCGCGAGCTACTGGGACGTGTCCGCGACCATGGACGCGGGTGCCGACGCCGCGCCGCGCGCGTTCTCGTCGCGGCTGGTCGCGGTGGACGGGACGCGGCTCGCGGTCGGCCGCGACTTCGGTTCCGACGGCCGGCTCAAGGCCGGTTCCGACGTCCGGGTGCTCGACGAGGCGCAGGCCCGCGCCATCGCGAACGGCCTGGTCAACGCGTCGATGACGGTCTCCTCGGTCGAGGAGAAGCCGTACACGCGCAAGCCGTACGCGCCGTTCATGACCTCGACGCTCCAGCAGGAGGCCGGGCGCAAGCTGCGGTTCTCCGCGGACCGGACCATGCGCACGGCGCAGAAGCTGTACGAGAACGGCTACATCACCTACATGCGCACCGACAGCACGACGCTGTCGGAGACCGCCATCTCGGCGGCGCGGGCCCAGGCGACCGAGCTGTACGGGTCGCAGTACGTGGCGAGCGCGCCCCGGCAGTACACCCGCAAGGTCAAGAACGCGCAGGAGGCCCACGAGGCCATCCGTCCCGCCGGCGAGGTGTTCCGGACGCCGGGCCAGGTCGCGCGGGAGCTGGAGTCCGACGAGTTCAAGCTCTACGAGCTGATCTGGCAGCGGACCATCGCCTCGCAGATGGCCGACGCGCGCGGCAACACGACGTCCGTGCGGATCACCGGCCGGACCGCCGGCGGCGAGGCCGTCACGTTCGCCTCGTCGGGCCGCACGATCACGTTCGCGGGCTTCCTCAAGGCGTACGTGGAGACGGTCGACTCGGAGGCGGGCGGCGAGTCCGACGACGCCGAGTCGCGCCTCCCGCAGCTGGTCAAGGACCAGGTCGTGCAGGCGGCCGAGCTGTCCGCGGACGGGCACTCGACGTCGCCGCCGCCGCGCTTCACCGAGGCGTCGCTGATCAAGACGATGGAGGAGCTGGGGATCGGGCGGCCCTCGACGTACGCCTCGATCATCAGCACCGTGCAGGACCGCGGGTACGTGTGGAAGAAGGGCTCGGCGCTCGTGCCCTCGTGGGTGGCGTTCGCCGTGGTCGGGCTGCTGGAGCAGCACTTCGGCCGGCTGGTCGACTACGACTTCACGGCCGCGCTGGAGGACGAGCTGGACGGCATCGCCGCTGGCCGGCAGGAGCGCACGACCTGGCTGTCCGGGTTCTACTTCGGCGGCAACGTCGGGCCGGAGTCGTCGGTGGGCCGCTCCGGCGGGCTGAAGAAGCTCGTCGGGTCGAGCGTCGAGGAGATCGACGCCCGCGAGGTCAACTCGATCCCGCTGTTCCCGGACGACGAGGGCCGGACCGTGGTGGTCCGGGTCGGCCGGTACGGGCCGTACCTGGAGCGCGAGGTCCCCGACCCGTCCGGCGAGCTCACGGCGCAGCGCGCGAACCTGCCCGACGACCTGCCGCCGGACGAGCTGAACCGGGAGATCGCCGAGAAGCTGTTCTCGACCCCGCAGGAGGGTCGCTCGCTGGGCACGGACCCGGTCACCGGGCACGAGGTCGTGGCCAAGGAGGGCCGCTTCGGGCCGTACGTGACCGAGGTGCTGCCGGAGCCGCCGGACGGCAAGAAGTCGCCCAAGCCGCGCACGGGCTCGCTGTTCAAGTCCATGTCGCTGGACTCGGTGACGCTGGACGACGCGCTGCGGCTGCTGTCGCTGCCTCGGGTGGTCGGCAAGGACCCGGAGACGGGCGCGGAGATCACCGCGCAGAACGGCCGCTACGGCCCGTACCTGAAGAAGGGCACCGACTCGCGGTCGCTGACCGACGAGGAGCAGCTGTTCACGGTGACCCTGGACGAGGCGCTGAAGATCTACGCCGAGCCCAAGAAGCGGGGCCGGGCCGCCGCCGCGCCGCCGCTGAAGGAGCTGGGCGCCGACCCGGTGTCCGGCAAGCCGATGGTGGTCAAGGAGGGCCGGTTCGGCCCGTACGTGACCGACGGCGAGACCAACGCGTCGCTGCGCAAGTCCGACAGCGTGGAGGGCCTGTCCGACGAGCGGGCCTCCGAGCTGCTGGCCGAGAAGCGCGCCAAGGGACCCACGACGAAGAAGAAGGCGCCCGCCCGGAAGGCCCCGGCGAAGAAGGCGCCCGCGAAGAAGGCTCCCGCGAAGGCGAAGGGCTGACGAAGCCCTGGTGAGGGGTGGCGGTGGACGGCTTCGGCACGGGGTTCGGACCCGACGGCACGCAGGAGCCGCCGCCACCCCCGCTGTTCGCCGACCCCCTGGCGGGGCTGGTGACCGGCGAGGCGGCGCACCGGTCGGCGGCTGTGACGCCGGTCGCCGTGCCACCGCCGGTGGTGGTGCCCCCGGTGGCCGTGCCGCCGGCGCCGCGCCGGGCGCGCCGGGCGCCGGTCCCGAACGGGCCCCAGCCCGTGGTGCACCCGCCGTTCACGGGCCTGCCGCAGGTCACGAGCGGTGCGCCGCGCAACGGCCGGGCGCTGGCCGGCTGCCTGGTGGTGCTCGCCGTGCTCGGTGCGCTGCTGTTCCCGGTGCTGCGTGAGATCATCGAGGCCGTGGTCGACCTGCTGAGATGATCTCGCTTCGGTCACCCGAACGGTGGATGTGGTCATCCGGGTGAACCGCCCCGGCTAACCTGGTGGCCTGCAACAACGGCGGGGGTGAGCACCATCCGAGAAGGCGGCACAGCGGCCTCGACCAGCCACCGGATTCGCAGCGTGTTGGCGATCCGGCCGTTCCGCAGGCTCTGGGGTGTCACCTACCTGTGCAGCGTCGGTGACTGGCTGTCGCTCCTGGCGTTGACGGGCCTGGTCACGAAGCTGATGGACAGCTACCAGTGGCAGAACTTCTCGCTCAGCCTCGTGGTGCTCACGCAGCTGCTGCCGGGCATCCTGTTCGCCCCGCTGGGCGGCGTCCTGGCGGACCGGTTCGACCGGCGCAAGATCATGGTGGTGTGCGACCTGCTCCGCGGCGGGCTGTTCATCTCGATCGCGCTGGTCGGCACGGCGTGGTGGCTGTTCATCGCGAACTTCCTGGTCGGCTGCTGCGCGATGCTGTGGATCCCCGCCAAGGACTCGGCGGTGCCGAACCTGCTGCGCAGGCCGGACCAGGTGGAGACGGCCAACCAGCTCGGCCTGGTGATGACCTACGGCATCGCGGTCATCTCCGGCGCGGGCCTGTACTCGATCATCTCCGGCATCCCCGGCTACCTGCACGTGCAGAACAGCGACCTGGACTTCCGGATCGCGACCATCGCGGTCATGGTCAACGGCGCGCTGTACGTGACCTCGGCGATCCTGGTGGCGACCCGCATCCCGGAGCTGTCCGGCCGGATCGCGACGGCGAACAAGCGCAAGCGCGAGCAGGGCGAGGCGCCCGGGTTCTTCGCCATGATGAGCGACGGCATGAAGTACGCCGGTCGCACGCCGCTGGTCCGCGGCCTGGTCATCGGCATGATCGGCGCGTTCGCGGCGGCCGGCGCGGTGATCGGCACGGCGAAGACGTACTCGAACTCCCTGCTGGGCGGCGACTCGACGTTCGGCCTGCTGTTCGTGGCCGTGTTCGCGGGTCTCGCGGTCGGCATGGCGACGGCGCCCCGGATGGCGCGGCGGCTGTCCTACGGGCGGCTGTTCGGCGTCACCATCGTGGTCGCCGGGCTGAGCCTGGTGGTGGTCGCGTTCGCGCCGCACCTGTGGGTCGCCCTGATCGCGGTGGCGTTCGTCGGCGCGTCGGCGGGCATGGCCTTCCTCACCGGCCTGACGATCGTCGGCTCGCAGGTCGAGGACGCGATGCGCGGCCGGGTCGTGGCGCTGGTGCAGACGCTGCTGAAGGTGGTGCTGTTCGCGTCGTCCGCGACGGCCCCGCTGCTGGTCACGCTGGTGCAGACGCGCACGGTCACGGTCTTCGACCACCCGATGCAGGTGGACGGGACGCGGCCGGTGCTGTTCGGCGCCGGCCTGCTGGCCGCCCTGCTCGGGCTGATCGCCTACCGGCAGATGGACGACCGGCGCGCCGAACCGATCCTGTCCGACCTGATGGCGGCCCTGCGCGGGCGCGGGCGGCGCAAGGGCGGCGTCCTGATCGCCGTCGAGGGCTACACCCGGCAGGACACGGCGGCGCAGGCGCGGCGGCTGGCCGACGCGCTGCGCGACAGCGGCCGGCAGGTGCTGCTGGCCTCCGACCCGGACCTCGACGAGCAGCGGCTGCGCAACCTGCTGTCCACCGCCGACCTCGCCGGGGTGCGGGCGCACGCCCTGGTCGCCGCGGCGGTGCGGGCGGACGTGGTGGAGCGCGAGGTGCGGCCCGCGCTGGACGAGGGCGCGATCGTCGTCATGGAGCGGTACGTGGACAGCCCGCTGGCGCACTTCAGCGCGGCGGGCAGCGTCGAGCCCCGGGAGATCGAGGGCCTGGTCGACTGGGCCACCGGGCGGCTGCGGCCGGACGTGACGGTGCTGCTGGACCGCACGCCCGCCGAGGGGCGCGCGACGGGCGGCGCGCTGGAGACCGTCGAGCACCACTGGCGGGTGCAGCGGCTGCTCACCGAGATGGCGTCCGCCGACCCCGAGCGGTACCTGGTGGTCGACGGCGACGGCACCGAGGACGAGGTGGCCGAGCGGGTGTCGTCGGCGCTGCTGCCGCTGCTGTCGCGGCGGGCCGGGATGGTCTCGCGGCCGGTGGCGGAAACGTCGTAGCGGATCGGTACGGTCGGCCCGTGAGCGGTGGTGTCTGGACCGGGGTGGTCGGTCAGCCCGAGGCGGTGGCCGTGCTGTCGGCGGCGGCGGAGGCGGCGGCCTCGATCGTGGCGGGCGGCACGCCCGCGCCGGGCGCGATGACGCACGCCTGGCTGTTCACCGGGCCGCCCGGGTCGGGCCACGTGTCGGCGGCGCGGGCGTTCGCGGCGGCGCTCCAGTGCTCGGCGGTCGACGACCGGCCGGGCTGCGGCACGTGCGCCGGGTGCCACACCGCGCTCGCCGGGACGCACGCCGACGTGCGGGTCGTCGCCCCCGAGGGCCTGTCGATCTCGGTGGCCGAGATGCGGTCGCTGGTGCAGGTGTCCGCGCGGCGGCCCACGTCCGGCCGCTGGCAGGCGGTGATCGTCGCCGACGCCGACCGGTTGACCGAGGGCGCGGCGAACGCGCTGCTCAAGTCGGTGGAGGAGCCGCCGGAGCGCACGGTGTTCCTGCTCTGCGCGCCGTCGGACCACCCGGACGACGTGTCGGTGACCATCCGGTCCCGGTGCCGCGTCGTGTCCCTGGGCACGCCCCGGACGGCGGCCATCGCGTCGGCGCTGGAGGCCGAGGGCGTGGCGGCGGACGTGGCGTCGTGGGCGGCGTCGGTGTGCGGCGGGAACGTGGTCCGGGCGCGGCGGCTGGCGACCGAGGGGTCGGTGCGGGAGCGGCGCGAGTCGGTGCTGCGCATCCCGCTGGCGCTGCGGCGCCCCGCGGACGTCTTCACGTGCGCCGACCAGCTCGTGTCGGCGGCCGAGGCGGACGCGCTGACCGCGAACGAGGACCGCGACGTGGCCGAGCGGGAGGCGCTGGAGACGGCGATGGGCGCGGGCGGCACCGGCAAGGGCACCGCGGCGGCCGGCCGGGGCGCCAAGGGCGCGCTGAAGGACCTGGAGAAGCGCCAGAAGTCGCGGGCCACCCGGACGCAGCGCGACTCGCTGGACCAGGCCCTGGTCGACCTGGCCTCCTTCTACCGGGACGTGCTGGTCACCGCGTCGGGCGCGGAGGCGGTGCTCAACCACCCCGACCGGGTGGCCGACGTGCGGACGGCCGCGTCGTCGTGGACGCCCGAGTCGACCCTGCGCCGGCTGGAGGCCGTGCTGGGCTGCCGCACCGCGCTGGAGCGCAACGTGAAGCCGAGGATCGCCGTGGAGGCGATGCTCACGACCCTCCAGCGGGGCTGACGGGCAGGCCCGCCGAGCGGACCGCGGCGGTGACGGCCGCCGTCGCGCGGTGCAGGACGGCGACCGAGCCCTCGGACAGCCGCACCCGCTCCGGCACGGCGAAGCGCAGGGACACGGAGTGCGCCCCGCGGTGGTCGATCGAGAGCAGCATCGACAGGTCGCCGCCCGCGTCCGTGCGCAGGTCGTACTCGAAGGTGACGTCCGAGTCGGTCTCGTCCTCGCGGTAGGCGCTGGCCGCCACGGCCCAGCCGGCGGCGGTCAGCTCGTCCCACGCGGTCTGGAACGCGGTCGCGTAGATCGCCTGGAGCGGCTCGGGGCCGTCGGTCGAGACCAGCGTCAGGTCGGGCACGGTCATCGGGCGCCTCCTCGGGGTGGTGCGGTTCCCCCGACGGTGTGCTTCTCGGCTGGTTCCGCGTCCCGTTACAAAAGGCTGTTCCCGGTGCTGCCCGAATTGTTCTCGCGTCTTTCCGCCCCGCCGGGGGCCGGCGGGGCGGTGTGTGGCGTGCCTGCGGCGACTACCGCTCCGGGCGCCTCGGCCGGCGGTGCGGCAGGGCGGCGACCAGCACGACGCCGAGCATCAGCAGGGCGGTGCCGGTCCAGAAGATCGGGACCGTCTTGTACGCCGCGCTCGTGTAGGCCAGCTGCGGCGCGCCCGGTGGCGGCGCGGCCCCGCCGCCACCCGGCTGCGCGGGCGGGGCCGGCGGGGCCGCGCACACCACGCCGCCGGTCGGGGCGGCCGCGCGCACGATCTGCTCGCCCAGGGACACCTGCGCCAACGCCGAAGGCAGGTTCGGCAGACCGAGCGCGTCGGTCGGGAGCAGCTGGAGGTCGAGCAGGCGCGCGGTCGCCCCGAGCATGTACCCCTTCACGGTGGGGCCGCCCTGCTGGAGCGGTCCGTCCAGGACCTGCCCCCGCTGGTTGAGCTGGGCGACCTGGAGCCGCAGGACGCCGATGTCGAGCCCGGGCAGCGCACCGGTCAGGTCGCCGACCAGGGGGAGCTGCTGACCGCCGGCGACGCTGATCGGCACGTCGAGCTTCGGGTTGGCCGCGTCGATCGTGCCCAGCTCCCGGCCGCCCTGGCTGACCCTGAGCACGGGCGCGGTGTACTCGACCTTCGAGGTGGCCTCGTCGCCGGTGGACAGCGCGGTCAGCGTGGGCCGGGCCACGACGTCGACCCGGATCTCGGCGGGCGTGCCCTGGAGCAGCCGCAGGCTCGCGACCTGGAGGGTGGACGTCGACCTGACGGCCTTGTTCGCGCTGCCGGGGAGGTCCACGACCTCGACGGTGGAGCGGGCGGCCATCGTCTCGGGGAGGCTCAGCAGGGAACCGGTGGCCCCGGTGTCGGGCGTGCCGGAGAGCAGCCCGCCGAGCCGGCTCAGCGGGCCGGCGAGGCCCTTCACGGCGTCGATCAGCGACTGCTTCGCGGCGGCGTCGAGCTTCGGCGTGTCCTGGGTGAGCATCCCGGTCAGGTCGGTGGAGCCGGGCAGCGTCGGGATGGCGTTGAGCACGCTCAGGCTCGCCACCGAGGTCCGCGCGTCCGCCAGCGGGCTCACGCACGGGCCCACCCGCTCGTCCCAGCGGGCGTGCGCCGAGCCGTCGAGCAGGCCCACCCGGAGCAGCGCGTCCAGCGGTGTGGCGGGTGGCGTGAGACCGCCCGTGACGGGCTCGGCGTTGTCGGGCGACGCGGTCTGCACGAGCGTGCCGGGGGTCTGCGGCGCCCGGCCCTGCACGGCGAAGCCGAGCGGCGACGCCTGCGCCACCGACCGCTCGTAGCTCAGGAACGCCTCGCTGTTGGCCTGCGCGCTCGCCAGCCCCACGCCGATCTCGGCGGCCGACTGCCGGGGCAGCTGCTCGCCGAAGCCGGGCAGGGGCGAGCCGGTCGTCGCCGAGTCCGGCGCGAGCCGCACCACGGCCAGCCCGGTGCCCGCGTCGCCGACCGCGTGGGTGACCTGCTCCGGGCCGGTGGACACCGGCGGCTGGGCCGGGTCCGCCGGTCCCGGCACGGGCGTGGTCGCCGGCTGCGCGGACGCGGGGGAGGCGAGGAGCGCGACCAGGACGGCGGCGGCGGGCAGGGCCATCAGGCGCATGTGGGTGGTACCTCCCGGTGACGGCGGGGCGCGCGCGTGAGCGGCGTCACGACAGGTCCAACGACCGACCCCCCATCAGGTGACGCCCCCGGTGTGGGCTATAGTTGTCGCGTCTCGCCGCCTTAGCTCAGTCGGCCAGAGCAGCTCACTCGTAATGAGCAGGTCGTCGGTTCGATTCCGACAGGCGGCTCGCGAGATCAGGAGGCCCCGGACCCCGGTCCGGGGCCTTCGTCGTGCGTGGGCGCTGCTCCATCAGGGTGACGTTTTCGCCGCCGGCGTCAGCTGTGGGTGAGGGTGTCGTTGCCACCGTGGAGGTGATGCCGATGGGTGAGATGGTCCTGATGACGCTCCTCGCGCTGCCGCTCGTGCTGCTCGCGGCACGCGTGGGGCGGCGGCGGTGGGTGCGGCGGTCGGTCCGGCGGCGCGCGGAGCTGTTCCGGCCCGAGCTGTTCCGGCCCGAGCTGTTCCGGCACCGGGTGCTCGACGAGCCGAGCGGGCGTCGCCTCATCCGGTCCTGAGGACGGGGGCGGCCACCCGGGTGACCACGTCGCCGTAGCGGCGGGTCAGCTCGGCGCGCGCCTCGGCGGGCGTGCCGACGACGGCGAAGGCGTGCAGGACCTCGTCGGTGACGAGGCCGGCCATGTCGTCCCAGCGGGAGCGGCGGGACAGGCGGTGCAGCTCCTCGTGCAGGTCGCCCCAGCCGTGCAGGTCGAGGACCTTGCGGTACGCCGGGGTCGAGCCGTAGAACGCGATCTGCCGCCTCACCGCCCGCACCTCCTCGTCCGTGCGGGCGACCAGCGACGGTCCGCTGACGCCCAGGCCCGCGAGCGGCTTGCCCGCCCGCGCCCGACCGCGCGCGAGGGCCGGGAGCGTCACCTCGCGGAAGTACCGCTCGGTGGTGAAGCTGTGGCACAGGAAGCCGTCGGCCACCTCGCCCGCCACCTCGGTCATCAGCGTGCCGACGCCCGCCAGCCAGACGGGCGGCGCGCCGTGCGGGTTGGGGCCCGGGTCGAAGAACGGCGTCATGAGCGTGTGCGCGTAGAACTCGCCGCGGAACCGCAGGCGCTCGCCGGTGGCCCAGGTGTGCCAGATCGCCCGGACCGCCAGCACGAACTCCCGCATCCGCGCCGCCGGGTGCGACCACGGCATGCCGAACCGCTTGGTGACGTGCGGCTCGACCTGCGAGCCCAGGCCCAGCTGGAAGCGACCGCCGGAGAGCAGCTGGAGGTCGTTCGCCTGCACGGCCACGGTCATCGGGTTGCGCGCGAACGCCACCGCGACGGCCGTGCCGAGGTCCAGGTCCACGGTGCCCGCCACGCGGGAGAGCGCGACGAACGGGTCGTGCTTGGTCTCGGCGACCCAGAACCCGTCGCAGCCGCTCGCCGCGGTCTCCCGCGCGGCGTCCAGGACGGTGCGCGGGTCGGGTTCGGTCTCCAGGCGGTCGACCTTCATGCCGGGCACGGTAGCCGCCGCGCGGGACGCGGCCCCGGACCGCCTACCGGTGCGGGCGCAGGGTCCACACCACGGTCACCTCGGCGGTCGTGACGCCCTCGGCGTTGGTGACCGTCACCTCGACCGGGAACTCCGGCCGCGTGCCCGACTCCAGCTCGGCCACCACCTCCGCCGCCGGGCGGCCCAGGACGGCCTCGGCGCGCAGGGGGCCCAGCGCGAGCTTGCGGTAGGCGATCTCGGACCGCGCGACCAGCGGTGTGGCCCTGTCGACGTACCGCGCGAACGCGGCCATGACGACCGCGCCGGACGCGGTCTCCGCGACGCCGAAGATCATCGCCGCGTGCGGGCCGCCGACGTGGTTGCGCAGGTCCTCGCGGTCGGGCAGCTCGGCGACCACGCGGTCGCCGGAGACCTCCGGGAACTCCACGCCCATCGTCCCGACCCACGGCACGGCCTGCTTCATCGCCGCGGCGACGAACGAGTGGTCAGTGTCCATGGGCGGGATATTACCGGTCGGTAACCCCTGAGACGCGGCTCACCGGTATTTCGTTTGCGCAGACCGCGGACGAGGTCCATGCTTGTACTCAGCAACTAGTTGGTTGGTGCAAGCAAACGGAGTGTGCGATGTCCCTGCCCGTCGGTGACGGCACGCCGGTCGGCGACGCGGTCGTGGGAGCGGCCGAGGACGACCTCGCCGTCGCGGACCGGGTGGGCACGGCGCTGGTGCGCATGAACAAGATGCACGCCTGCGTCGCCGCGCACATGAGCAAGTCGGGCCTGGACAAGGCCTCGTTCGTCCTGCTCGCCACCCTTGAACGGCTCGGCCCCGCGCGGTCGAGCGCGTTGGCCGAGGCGGTCTTCTCCGACCCGTCCACGGTCAGCCGCCAGGTGGCGACCCTGGTCAAGGAGGGGCTGGTCGAGCGCCGCGCGGACCCCGAGGACGGCCGCGCCAGCGTGCTGGCCGTGACCGGTGCGGGCGCGCGCCTGGTGGACGAACGCCGACGGCAGCGCAACGAGGCGCTGGCCGGGCTGTTCGCGGACTGGGGGCCGGACGACCGGCTCCGGTTCATCGAGTACTTCGAGCGCTTCGTGGGGGACTACGAGAAGGCGCTGCCGCGATTCATCGCTGAGAGCGGACCCGGGCCGCGCTCAGAAGAGGAGAAGTGATGTCGGAAACGACAACCCGAGCGGACGCGACGCCACCCGGCGCCGCCCTGCTCACCCACCGGCAGATCCTGACGATCCTGTCGGGCCTGCTGCTCGGGCTGTTCCTGTCCGCGCTCGACCAGATGATCGTGGCCACGGCCATGAAGACCATCGCGGACGAGCTGCACGGCCAGACGCTCCAGGCGTGGGCGACGACCGCCTACCTGATCACCGCCACGATCTCCACGCCGCTGTACGGCAAGCTGTCCGACATCTACGGGCGCAAGCCGATGTACCTGACCGCGATCTCGCTGTTCCTGCTGGGCTCGCTGCTGTCCGGCATCGCGAACTCGATGTACGAGCTGGCCGCGTTCCGCGCGGTGCAGGGCCTCGGCGCCGGCGGCCTGATGTCGCTGGCCATGGCGATCCTCGCGGACATCACCTCACCGCGCGACCGCAGCCGCTACAGCGGCTACTTCATGGCCGTGTTCGGCGTCTCCAGCGTCGCGGGCCCGGTCGTCGGCGGCCTGTTCGCCGGCATGGAGAGCTTCCTCGGCACGGCCGGGTGGCGCTGGGTGTTCCTGATCAACGTGCCGATCGCGCTCGTCGCGCTGGTCGTCGTGGCGAAGGTGCTGAACATCCCGCACCAGCGGGTCGACCACCGCATCGACTTCCTCGGCGCCGCGCTGCTGACCGTCGGCCTGGTGCCGCTGCTGATCGTGGCCGAGCAGGGCCGCGAGTGGGGCTGGGCCTCGGGCACCTCGATCGCGCTCTACGCCGTCGGCGTGCTCGGCCTGGTCGGGTTCGTGTGGGCCCAGCGCCGGATGGGCGACGAGGCGCTGCTGCCGCTGCGCCTGTTCGAGCGCCGGACGTTCTCGCTGGGCAACGTGATCAACTTCCTGCTCGGCCTGGGCATGTTCGGCGGCATGGTGTCGCTGCCGCTGTACCTCCAGATCGTGCAGGGTTACTCGGCCACCGAGTCCGGCCTGATGATGCTGCCGCTGACGCTCGGCATCATGTCGGCGGCGGGCACGAGCGGCAACATCACCGCGCGGACCGGCCGCTACAAGGTCTTCCCGGTCATCGGCTTCGGCGTGATGACGGCGGCGCTGTTCGCGTTCAGCTTCGTCGGCACCGACACGGCGATGTACGTGCCGCTGGTCCTGATGTTCTTCCTGGGCGTCGGCCTCGGCCTGAACATGCAGACCCTGCTGGTGGCGATCCAGAACGACGCCGAGCCGCGCGACATGGGCGTGGCGACCTCGTCGGCCACGTTCTTCCGGCAGATCGGCGGCACGGTCGGCACCGCGGTGTTCCTGTCGATCCTGTTCAGCACGGTCGGCGACAAGATCGGGAATGCGCTGCGCGCGGCGTCGGGGCAGCCCGACTTCCAGGCGGCGCTGGCGCGGCCGGAGAACCAGGCGTTCGCGGGCGCGCTGCAGAGCGGCCAGGGCTTCGACCTGGACAACACCGAGTTCCTGTCGACCCTCGACCCGGTGCTGGCGCGGCCGTTCCTGGACGGCTTCTCCGGCTCGATCGACCTGGTGTTCCTGGTCGGCTCGGTGGTGACGCTGGTCGGCTTCGCGATCGTGTGGTTCCTGCGCGAGGTGCCGCTGTCCAACCGGTCCGGCCTGGAGCGGGTCAAGGACGAGAACGACGAGAACGCCGCGGACGGCGAGGCCGCCGAACGCCCCGCGCCGGTCGCGACGCACTGACGCGGACGTCGGTCCCGGTGCACTGACGACCCCGGTCCCGGTGCACTCGACCGGGTGAAACAGGAGAGGCCCACTCCCGCGCGGGGTGGGCCTCTCCTCGTCGTCAGCGGATCAGTGGTCCTCACCGCGGGCGACCGCGTCCTTGAGGCGCTGGTAGGAGCGGACGATCTCCGCCTCGGCCTCGGTGCGGCCCACCCACGTGGCGCCCTCGACGCTCTTGCCCGGCTCCAGGTCCTTGTAGACCTCGAAGAAGTGCTGGATCTCCAGCCGGTAGAACTCGCTGAGGTGGTGGATGTCGCGCAGGTGCTCCGAGCGCGGGTCCTCCGCCGGGACGCAGAGCAGCTTGTCGTCGCCGCCCTTCTCGTCCGTCATCCGGAACATGCCGATGGCGCGGGCGCGGATCAGGCAGCCCGGGAACGTCGGCTCCTGGACCAGGACCAGCGCGTCGAGCGGGTCGCCGTCCTCACCCAGGGTGTCGTCGACGAACCCGTAGTCCGCCGGGTACTGAGTGGCCGTGAAGAGGGTGCGGTCCAGCCGGATGCGCCCCGTCTTGTGGTCCATCTCGTACTTGTTGCGGACCCCCTTGGGGATCTCGATCGTGACGTCGAACTCCACTGCGCGGTCCTCGCTCGTCTTCGCCGTTCGTTACGCCACTAGTGTGGACTACGACGTCTCGTCAACCCCTTGCACGGGGTGTGACGTTGCCCGTACTCGACTGCGGAGGACTGCGTGCCCGACGAGCCATCGTGGCCGACCGTTGACGGCGACGACGTGCCGCGCGAGCCGCCGACGGTGCAGGTCAGACGCCCTGACCCGCCCACCATGCGCATCCCGGTGCCCGTGCCGCCGACGTCGGCGCCGGTCCCGCCGAGGCCCGCCCCGGCCCCGCCGGGGCACCCGCGCGAGCGGCCGACCGAGATCAAGTCGGAACCTGGACCGGTTCCTGAACCGATCACGGAACGTGAAGAAAACGCACCTTCCGCCCCGCCGGCCCGGTCCGGTCCGGCGCCCGCCGCGTCGTCCGCCCCGCCCTCCGCCGCGTCGCCCGCCGAGGCTGCTCCGGCGAGGGCGAGGCGCCGCAAGAAGCCGTTCGTGCTCGCGGTCGTGGTGCTGCTCGTGCTGGCGCTCGCCGGTGCCGGGTTCGTCGGCGCGCAGCGGGGCTGGTTCGACCGCACGCCCGCCGCGACGACCGCCGCCGCGCCGCCGCCCGCGCCCGTGACGCTGTCGGTCAAGGGCATCGGCGCGGACGGCCCCGCGCCCACCGCCGCCGGGGTGAAGGCCGCGCTGACCGGACCGGCGGCCAACCCGCTGCTGACCCCGTTGACCGGCGTCGTGGTCGACCCGGCCACCGGGCAGGCGCTGTGGAACCAGGGCGAGACGACCCCGGCCACGCCCGCGTCCACCACCAAGGTCCTCGTCTCGGCCGCCGCGCTGCTCTCGCTCGACCACACGGCGCAGTTCTCCACCAAGGTCGTGCAGGGGCCGCAGCCGGGCACCGTCGTGCTGGTCGGCGGCGGCGACCCGACGCTGTCCTCGCTGCCCGTCGGGGAGACCACCGTCTACCCCGGCGCGCCGACCCTCGACGAGCTGGTGGCGCAGGTCAGGGCGACCGGTCCCGTCACGCAGGTGCTGTTCGACGCGTCGCGGTACACCGGCGAGGGCCTCGCGCCCGGCTGGGACCCCAGCGACGTGCCCTTCGGGTACGTGGCGCCGATCCAGCCGTTGATGCTCGACGGCGGGCGCGGCAAGCCGAAGCTCCTCGACACGCCGCGCACCTCCGCGCCCGCCGCCGACGCGGCGACCGCCCTGGCCCAGCGGCTGGGCGTGACCGCCCCCGTCGCGCCGGGCACGGCGACCGCGGGCGCGAAGGTGCTGGGCGAGGTGAAGTCCGCGCCGGTGGACCGGCTGGTCGAGAACCTGATGCAGAACTCGGACAACGTGCTGGCCGACACGATGGCGCGGGAGGTCGCCATCGCGCGGGGTGCCGCGCCGTCGTTCGCGGGCGGCGCGCAGGCCGTGCGGGACGTGCTGACCGAGAACGGGTTCGACCTGGCCACGGCGACGTTCGTGGACGGCAGCGGCCTGTCGCCGAACAACAAGCTGCCCGCGAGGCTGCTCGCCGACATCCTCACCGCGGCGGCCAAGCCCGACGCGTCCGACGAGCGCACGGCGAAGCTCCGACCGCTGCTCACGGCCCTGCCGGTCGCGGGCGGCAGCGGCACCCTGGAGGCCCGCTTCCAGGAGGCCGGGGCGTCCGCGAAGGGGTGGGCGAGGGGCAAGACGGGCACGTTGAGCGGCGTGCACTCGCTGGCCGGCGTGGTGGTCGACGGCGACGGCGGGCTCGTCGTGTTCGCGTTCATGTCCCAGAGCACCCAGGACGGCACGGCCGTGCGCGGCGCCCTGGACGAGATGGTCGCGGCCCTCCGCGCCTGCGGCTGCTGACCGCGAGAGTCCAACGCCCAGGCCCCGAGAGTCCAACGCTCAAGACCTGAGAGTCCAACGCTCAAGACCTGAGAGTCCAACGTTCGGGACCCACGAGTTCTACGTTCAGGGCCCCGCGCGGGTGACCTGGACGTAGAACTCAGGGGGCCTGGGCGTTGGACTCTCGAGACCTGGGCGTTGGACTCTCGAGGCCTGGGGGTTGGACTCTCGCGGGAGTGTTGTTGCGGGTGGGGCGCAGGTAGCGTCGGGGGGGTGAACCCGGCGACGCAGCAGGAAACGACGCGGCAGGACCGCGGTGCACCGGTCGATTGGGACCTGGCCGTCACGACCGCCACCAGGCTCGTGCGGCCCGGACCGGTGGTGCCCAGAGCCGAGGCGGACGTCGCGGTCGGCCGGTTGCGCGAGCTGGCCGTGGACGCCGAGGTGCACGTCCGCGAGCTGACCGGGCTCGGGCACGGCCTGCCGCTCAAGCCCGGCGAGGTGGTGGACCGCCCCGGCTGGGTGCGGGCCGCCGTGCAGGGGCTCGCCGCGCTGACCGACGGCGCGCTGCCCCAGCAGACCGGCGCGTTCGGCGGCCTCCTCGCCGGCACGGCGGGCGTGCAGGCGGGCGTGGTCGTGGCGTTCCTCAGCGGCCGGGTGCTCGGCCAGTACGACCCGTTCTCCGACGGCGGCAGGCTGCTGCTGGTCGCCCCGAACATCGTCGGCGCGCAGCGCGCCCTGGACGTGCCGGGCGAGGACTTCAGCATGTGGGTGTGCCTGCACGAGGGCACGCACCGGCTCCAGTTCACCGCCGTGCCGTGGCTCGCCGAGCACTTCTCCGGCCAGGTCGCCGAGCTGCTGGCCGGCATGGACGAGGGCGGCTCGCCCCGCCTGCGCGACCTGCCGAAGCGGCTGCGCGAGGCGGACGGCATCATCGACCTGCTCCAGTCGCCCGGCCAGCGCGAGGTGCTCGACCGGCTGATCGCCCTGTCGACGCTGCTGGAGGGCCACGCCGACCACGTGATGGACGCCGTGGGCCCGGACGTCGTGCCGTCGGTGCTGACCATCCGGGAGCGCTTCACCGCCCGCCGCAAGGGCGGTGGCGTGCTCGACCGCGTCCTGCGCACGCTGCTCGGCGTGGAGGCCAAGGTCCGCCAGTACGCCGAGGGCGCCGCGTTCACCGGGCACGTCGTCGACGCCGTCGGCATGGAGCGGTTCAACACCGTGTGGAGCGGGCCGGAGACGCTGCCGACCCGCGCCGAGATCACCGACCCGGCAGCCTGGCTGCGCCGCGTCCGACCGTGACCGGGAACGGGCCGGTCGCCGAGGTCCGCACGGCCGTGCGCCGGTTCCTCGACGAGCACCGACCCGAGCGGGTCGCCGTGGCGGTCAGCGGCGGCGCGGACTCGCTCGCCCTGGCCGCCGTCACGGCGAGGCTGACCGAGGCCCGCGCCGTCGTGGTCGACCACGGGCTCCAGGACGGGTCGGCCGAGGTCGCCGAACGGGCCGCGCGCACGTGCCGCGACCTGGGGTTGGCGGCCGAGGTCCGGGTGGTGGAGGTCACCGGTCCGGGTGGTCCTGAGGCCGCCGCCCGCCGGGCCCGGTACGCGGCCCTGCGGCCCGAGCGCGGCCTGGTGCTGCTCGGCCACACCCGCGACGACCAGGCCGAGACGGTGCTGCTGGGCCTCGGCCGGGGCTCGGGTCCGCGCAGCATCGCGGGCATGAGGCCGCACGACCCGCCGTGGGGCCGGCCGCTGCTCGGCGTGTCGCGCGTCACGACGGCCGCCGCGTGCGCCGAGCTGGGCCTCGTCCCGTGGCACGACCCGCACAACGACGACCCGCGCTTCACCCGGGTCCGCCTGCGCCACGAGGTGCTGCCGCTGCTGGAGGACGTCCTGAACGGCGGGGTCGCGGACGCGCTCGCCCGCACCGCCGCCCAGCTGCGGGAGGACAACGACGCGCTGGACGAGCTGGCCCAGGCGTTCGACGGCGACTGCTGCGCGGTGGTCGAGGTCGAGCACCTGCCGACGGCCCTGCGGCGGCGCGTGCTGCGGCGGTGGCTGCTCCAGGAGGACGTGCCCGAGTTGTCCGACTCGCACCTGCGCAGGGTGGACGCCCTGGTGAGCGACTGGCGAGGTCAAGGCGGCGTGTGGTTGCCCGGTGGCTTTGTGGCGCGCCGCGCGCATGGCAGGCTGCAAGTGGAACCAGTGCAGTCATGACAAAAGGGGAACCGTCCGTGTACGACGGCGACATCAGTTCCGTGCTCATCACCGAGCAGGAGATCAGCGACAAGGTCACCGAGCTGGCCGACAAGGTCGCGGCTGACTACCCGGCCGACGGTGGGAACGACCTGGTCCTGATCACCGTGCTCAAGGGCGCGGTGATGTTCATGACCGACCTGGCCAGGGCGTTGCCGGTGCCGGTGCAGCTGGAGTTCATGGCGGTGAGCTCCTACGGCTCGTCGACCTCGTCCTCCGGCGTGGTGCGCATCCTCAAGGACCTCGACCGGGACATCGCGGACCGCGACGTGCTCATCGTCGAGGACATCATCGACTCGGGCCTGACGCTGTCCTGGCTGCTCAAGAACCTCGCGTCGCGCCGGCCGCGGTCGTTGGAGGTGTGCACGCTGCTGCGCAAGCCCGACGCGGTGAAGGTCGAGGTGCCGGTGAAGTACGTCGGCTTCGACATCCCCAACGAGTTCGTGGTGGGTTACGGCCTGGACTACGCCGAGCGCTACCGGGACCTGCCGCACATCGGCACCCTGGACCCCAAGGTCTACTCCGGCTGACCCGTGCGGGGGAGGGGCGTCCGCACCTGTTCGCGCAGGTGGGAACGCCCCTCCCCGGTCACGTCAGCAGTTCGGGCGGCACCTGCGCTGCGAGATGCCGTCCAGCAGCACGCCGCGGATGTCGCCGGGCTCCATGGCCTGGTACGCCTTGCCGCCGGTCGCGTCGGCGATCCGCCGCAACGCGTCCATGTCGGCGTCCGCGCCCAGCCCCACCATGATCATCGGTACCGGGCGGGCCGGGTCGACCTCGGCCTTCAGCGTCGCGAGCAGGGCGGGCAGGTCGATGCTGGAGATGTCGTCGTTGCTGCCGTCGGTGATCAGCGTGACCGAGTTGATCTTCCCCGGGTCGTAGCCCTGCTGCACGTGCCGGAACGCGGCCAGCGCCGTCTCGTTCAGCGACGTGCCGCCGCCGACCAGCTGCGGCAGGGTGCCCGCGCCCTTCTGGAGCTGCACGCGCCGCGGCGCGCCGCCGATCGGCTCGCCGAGCGGGCCGATCGGGACCAGCTCGATCCAGTCGTTCGGCGGCTTCTTGTCCGTGGAGAACGCCCACAGGCCGATCTCCGAGGTGTCCGGCAGCATCCCCAGGGCGGTGAGCGCGGCCTCGCGGGCCGCCTCGATGCGGGTGGAGCCGTCGCTCGTCTTCTCGGCCATCGAGCCGGACACGTCCAGCACGGCCAGCAGCCGGGTGTCCAGGCTGACCGCGCCCCACGTGCCCAGCAGCTCGGAGACCTGCTCCGGGGTGGGCGTCCTGAGCAGGGCGACGTCGTCGCCGCGCACGCCGTCCTCCTCGTTGGTCCACCCCTGCGGGGCCTTGCCGTCGGTCGTGCGGAAGCCCGCTTCGGCCAACCGCTGTGCGGTGCGGCCGGCGCGCAGGGCCCGCTCGAAGTCCTCGGCGGCCTTCGCCGTGCCCGCCTGCTCGCCCGGCCTGCTCACCCGCACCACGGGGTAGTCGAACGAGATCGTGCCCTCCGCCGGGTAGGAGGCGACGACCCGGCGCGACCCGGCGTTCCGGTTCGCGGACAGCACCGACTGCTCGGAGGCGGTGAACACCGGCGCGTCGTCGGCGCCCTGCGCGACCTTGCCGAACGCGTCGCGCACGGACGGCAGCGCGTCACGGCCGACCCGCAGCAGCGCGCCGATCAGCTCGGGCTTCGGCGTGCCGTCGGGGTTGCCGAGCTGCGCGCGGATGACCGCGAGCGTGGCCAGGCCCTCGGTGGACGTGGTCGGGTCGCTCAGCGCCACGGTGACCCGGGGGTCCACGACCCTCGACCAGCTCACCGGCGAGAGGGGCCAGCCCAGGTCGGTCATGGCCGTCTCGGAGCCCGCGATGAGCAGGGGCGAGGAGGCCAGCGAGTCGGAGATGTCCAGCCGCGGCGCGTCCGCGCCCTGGTCACCGGCCTGGCGCTGGGTCTCGGCCGCCCACATGGACGAGTCCGGCACCCACAGCGCGGGCGGGTTGATCTGGGCGGTGGGCAGCTCCTTGGACACGTCGGCGGCGCCGCGCGCCTCGACCTGGACCTGCACGCACTTGCCGTCCACCACGGGCTGACCGGTCTGGTAGTCGTCGGCCGCACCCCGCACGACCTCCTCGATCGCCGGCGTGACGGCGATCTTCAGCGGCAGGGTGCCGTCGCACTCGGGTCCGCTGGTCGCCCGCAGCGCCACGACGGTGACGCCGGCGGCGGCCACCACGCCGAGGAGCGCCCCGAGGGGCATGAGGACGCGGCGCAGGCGTCCGGGTCGGCTGTGCCGGGTGCGAGCTGACATACTCTCGGTACCTTCGGTTGGTGTTCACCCTTTCGGGTGTGCGAGGAACACTCCGTGACTTCCGAGGATGACATGTGCCACTCACATGACAAACTCTCGTGTCTCACGTCACCCGAGTGGTCCTCACATGGTCCCTACCTGCTAGTAACGCGTCACCCCCAGTAAGTGTTACGGGGATGAGGGGCCCTCGGTTCACCGTCCCGCCCGCTCCCCACCGGACCGCGCTGACCTGCGTTCCGTGTTCCCGGTTACGGCCGGCGGTCCCGCGGGAACACCGGAGGGGGTTCGCCCGTTGGTCCGGCAAGACGCGATGGGCCCGCACGCGGAGCGCTTCGCCCGGCTCCCGGGCGGTAGGCTGGTCGGACGGGTGAGCCCGTCTGCGCCCGTCGTCAAGTCAGGGAGGGTCGAGGCCGCCCGCCGGCCGTAAGTGCATGGACCGCAAGCGCCTGCTTCGCAACCCGCTGCTGTGGATCGTGGCGGGGTTGTTGCTCTTCTACGCCTTCAGCGTGCTCTTCGACACCGATCGGGGCTACACCCAGATCAAGACGTCCCAGGCACTGCAACAGATCCGGGACGGTCAGGTCAAGGAAGCCACGATCGAGGACAAGGAGCAACAGCTCAAGCTGACCTTGAACGATGGGGTGACCGTCGAGGGCAGCAACCGCGTGCGGGCCCAGTTCCCGGCCAGCTCCACCGACGAGATCTTCACCATCCTCGACGAGGCGCGCAACGAGCCGGTCGTCGAGACCAAGGTCACCCAGGACTCGTTCCTGACGCAGATCCTGCTGTACCTGGTCCCGCTGGGCCTGCTGCTGCTCCTGCTGATGTGGATGATGAACAACGCCCAGGGTGGCGGGAACCGCGTCCTCAACTTCGGCAAGTCCAAGGCCAAGCAGCTCTCCAAGGACATGCCCAAGACGACGTTCGCCGACGTGGCGGGCGCCGAGGAGGCGGTCGAGGAGCTCTACGAGATCAAGGACTTCCTCCAGAACCCCGGCCGCTACCAGGCGCTGGGCGCGAAGATCCCCAAGGGCGTGCTGCTCTACGGCCCGCCCGGCACCGGCAAGACGCTGCTCGCGCGCGCCGTGGCCGGCGAGGCCGGGGTGCCGTTCTACTCGATCTCGGGCTCCGACTTCGTCGAGATGTTCGTGGGTGTCGGCGCCTCGCGCGTCCGCGACCTGTTCGAGCAGGCCAAGCAGAACGCGCCCTGCATCATCTTCGTCGACGAGATCGACGCGGTCGGCCGCCACCGCGGCGCCGGCATGGGCGGCGGCCACGACGAGCGCGAGCAGACCCTCAACCAGCTGCTGGTCGAGATGGACGGCTTCGACTCGCGCGGCGGCATCATCCTGATCGCGGCCACCAACCGGCCCGACATCCTGGACCCCGCGCTGCTGCGCCCCGGTCGCTTCGACCGGCAGATCCCGGTGTCCGCGCCCGACCTCAAGGGCCGGAAGCAGATCCTGCGCGTGCACGCCAAGGGCAAGCCGTTGGCCCCCGACACGGACCTCGACGGCCTGGCCAAGCGCACCGTCGGGTTCTCCGGCGCGGACCTCGCGAACGTCATCAACGAGGCCGCCCTGCTCACCGCCCGCCACAACGGCACGGTGATCAACGGCGCCGCGCTGGAGGAGTCCGTCGACCGCGTGATCGGCGGTCCGGCCCGCAAGAGCCGGATCATCTCCGAGAAGGAGAAGAAGATCACCGCGTACCACGAGGCCGGGCACGCCCTGGCCGCGTGGGCCATGCCGGACATCGACCCGGTCTACAAGGTCACGATCCTGGCCCGCGGCCGGACGGGTGGTCACACCCTGTCCGTGCCCGAGGAGGACAAGGACCTGATGACCCGGTCGGAGATGATCGCCCGGCTGGTGTTCGCGCTGGGCGGCCGCTCCGCCGAGGAGCTGGTGTTCCACGAGCCGACCACGGGCGCGTCCAACGACATCGAGCAGGCCACCAAGATCGCCCGCGCGATGGTCACCGAGTACGGCATGTCCGCCCGGCTGGGCGCCGTCAAGTACGGCCAGGAGCAGGGTGAACCGTTCCTGGGCCGCACGGCGGGCCGGCAGGCCGACTACTCGCTGGAGGTCGCGCACGAGATCGACGAGGAGGTCCGCGAGCTGATCGAGGCCGCGCACACCGAGGCGTACGAGGTGCTCAACACCTACCGCGACGTGCTCGACGCGCTCACCCTCGAACTGATCGAGAAGGAGACCCTGCACCAGAAGGACCTGGAGCGGGTCTTCGCCTCGGTCGAGAAGCGGCCGCGGATCACCAAGTTCAACGAGTTCGGCACCCGCACACCGTCGGACAAGCCGCCGGTCAAGACCCCCGCCGAGCTGGCCAAGGAGCGCGGCGAGCCGTGGCCGCCCGCCATCGAGGACGTCCGCGACGCGGAGCCCTCGGTGCCGGACCCGGCGCCCGCGCCGCCGGTCAGCCCGAACGGGCCGAACGCGCCCGGTTACCAGCCCGGCCAGGCCGCGCCCGGTTACCAGCCCGGCCAGGCCGCGCCCGGCTACCAGGCCGGTCAGACCGCGCCGATCCCGACCGCGAACGGCAGCAACGGGTCGCCGTACCCGGCGACGCCGGCCGCGCCGGGTCAGCCGTACCAGCCCCCGCAGCACCCGTCGTCGGGCCCGCCGAACTACGGCGCGCCCCCCGGCTGGACCCCGGCCACCGCGCCGGGCGGGAACGTCACCCAGCCGCCCTGGCAGCCGGAACCGACGGACGCCGAGGCGGGCAAGCGCAACTTCGAGTCGGACCCGGACAACCGCACGTGACCGAGATCGACCAGACCGGCCTCTCCGGAAACGGGGGGGCCGGTCTCGCGCGCCGCCCCTTCGACCAGAAGCGCGCCGAGGCCGCCGTGCGCGAGCTGCTGCTCGCGTGCGGCGAGGACCCCGAGCGCGAGGGCCTGCGCGACACCCCGGCCCGGGTGGCGCGGGCGTACCGCGAGCTGTTCGCGGGCCTCTACACGGACCCGGACAGCGTGCTGGCGAAGACGTTCGACGAGTCGCACGAGGAGCTGGTGCTGGTCACCGACATCCCCATGTACTCGTTCTGCGAGCACCACCTGCTGCCGTTCCACGGCGTCGCGCACGTCGGCTACATCCCGAACGAGCACGGCCGGGTGACCGGCCTGTCGAAGCTCGCGCGGCTCGTCGACCTGTACGCCAAGCGACCGCAGGTGCAGGAGCGGCTGACGTCGCAGGTCGCCGACGCCCTGGTGCGGCGGCTGGAGCCGCGCGGCGTGATCGTGGTGATCGAGGCCGAGCACCTGTGCATGGGGATGCGCGGCGTGCGCAAGGCCGGGTCGCGGACCACGACGTCCGCCGTGCGGGGCATCTTCCGCAGCTCGTCCACCTCCCGGGCGGAGGCGCTGGAGCTGATCCGGGGACGGTTGCGGTGAGCCTGCCCAGACCGGGTCGCTGCGTGGTGATGGGCGTCCTGAACGTCACCCCCGACTCCTTCTCGGACGGTGGCCGCTACCTCGGGTTCGACGACGCGGTGGCGCACGGCGTGGCCCTGCACCGGCGGGGCGCGGACCTGGTGGACGTGGGCGGCGAGTCGACCCGCCCCGGAGCGGAGCGGGTGCCCGCGGACGTCGAGGCGGCGCGGGTCGCCCCGGTGGTCGCGGCACTGGTCGCGGAGGGCGTGCCGGTCAGCGTGGACACCACGCGGGCCGGGGTGGCGGCGGCGGCGCTGGAGGCGGGCGCGTCGATCGTGAACGACGTGTCCGGCGGGCTCGCCGACCCGGGCATGGTGTCCGTGGTCGCCGAGGCGCGCGTGCCGTACGTGCTGATGCACTGGCGCGGGCACAGCCGGACCATGAACGAGCTGGCCGTGTACGACGACGTGGTGAAGGACGTGCGGGACGAGCTGTCCCGGCAGGTCGACGTGGCGCTCGCCGCGGGCGTGTCGGCGGACGACGTGGTCCTCGACCCCGGACTGGGGTTCGCGAAGGACGCGGGCCACAACTGGCAGCTGCTGCACCGCCTGGACGCGCTGCTCTCGCTCGGGTTCCCGGTGCTGGTCGGCGCGTCGCGCAAGCGGTTCCTGGGCGCGCTGCTGGGCGGCCGGAACCCCGACGGGCGCGAGGACGCGACGGCGGCCGTGTCGGCGCTGGCGGCGTTCAACGGGGCGTGGGGCGTGCGGGTGCACGACGTCGGCCGGACGCTGGACGCGGTGGCCGTGGCCGGGGCGTGGAGGGCGGGCGGTGCCTGACCGGATCTCGCTGCGCGGCCTGCGGGTGCGCGGCTTCCACGGCGTGTTCGAGCACGAGAAGCGCGACGGCCAGGACTTCCTGGTCGACGTCACGGTGTGGCTGGACCTGTCGCGGGCGGCGGCGACCGACGACCTGCGGGAGACGGTGCACTACGGCGAGCTGGCCGAGCGCACGGCCGCGATCGTGGCCGGCGGCCCGTACGACCTGATCGAGACGGTGGCGGGCAAGGTCGCCGACGAGGTGCTCACCGACCTGCGCGTGGAGGCGGTGGAGGTGACCGTGCACAAGCCGTCCGCCCCGATCCCGCTGACGTTCGCGGACGTGTCGGTGACCGTGCGGCGGACCCGGTGACGAGGGCCGTGCTGTCGATCGGCTCGAACCTGGGCGACCGGCTCGGGTTCCTGCGGCAGGCGGTCGACGGCTTCGCCGGGTTCCTGGTGGCGGTGTCCCCGGTGTACGAGACCGCGCCGTGGGGCGTGACCGACCAGGACGACTTCCTCAACGCCGTCCTCGTCGTCTCCGGCCCGTGCGACGAGTGGGGGTGGCTGCGGCGCGGGCAGTCGCTGGAGGACGCCTCGGGCCGCGTGCGGCGGCAGCGCTGGGGGCCGCGCACGCTCGACGTGGACGTGGTGACCGTGGACGGCGTGCGGTCGGACGACCCGTCGCTGCTGCTGCCGCACCCCGGGGCGCACGAGCGCGCCACCGTGCTGGTGCCGTGGCTGGACGTGGAGCCGGACGCCGTGCTGCCCGGCCACGGCCCGGTGGCGGACCTGGTGGCGGGGCTGGACCTGTCGGGCGTGGCGCGGCGGGACGACCTGACGCTGGGGTGAGGCCGGCCGGGGTCGGGGTGGGCGGCGCGTCCACACCGGACGGGTGGTTCGGGGACGATGGTGGGGTGAGGTTCACCAAGCCCCGTGATCTGGCCGTCGCCGCGCTCGTCGCGGGACTGGTCGTGCACCTGCTGGTCCGGCTCTCCTACTCGACCCTGCCGCCGCTGCCGACGTTCGCCGGGTTCACCCTGCTGGTGATCGCGGCGGTGAACGGGTGGCTGGCCTTCTCGCTGCGCGCGCGCATCCTGCGCAAGCCCGGCGCGCGGCCCGTGGAGCCGCTGACGGCCGCGCGGGCGGTGGCGCTGGCCAAGGCGTCGTCGCTGCTGGGCGCGATCATGCTGGGCGCGTGGGCCGGGCTGCTGGTGCACGTGCTGCCGGCGCGCGACGAGTTCGCGGCGGCCGAGCACGACACGGTCAGCGGGACCGTCGGCGTGGTGTGCTCCGCGCTGCTCGTCGGGGCCGCCCTGTGGCTGGAGCACTGCTGCCGGACGCCCACCGATCCCCACCGGGACGAGTGAATGCGGACGCCGAGGTCTCAATCGGGTAACTGACCGGTACGGTAGACGCCATGACCGGGCGAGGCGCGTCGGACGATGACGAGCAGCAAGATCACGGTCGTGGTTCCGGGCGACTACTGCTGGTAGCGGCACTGACACTCGCCCTGGGCGCCGCGGCTGTCCTCGTGCTCAGCGACAACGCCCGCTGGCTGCGGCTGGCCGTCATCGCGGCGCTGTGGGCCGCGCTGGTCGGCGCGTTCCTCGCCGCCCGCTACCGCAGGCAGATCGCGGACCGCGAGGACGAGGTGGCCGACCTCCAGTCGGTGTACGAGCTGGAGCTGGAGCGGGAGGTCGCCGCGCGCCGCGAGTTCGAGCTGGAGCTGGAGACCGAGACCCGCAAGCGGGTCGAGGAGGACTCCCGGGACGACCTGGAGGCGCTGCGCAACGAGCTGCGCGCCCTGCGGGAGAACCTGGAGGCGCTGCTCGGCGGCGAGGTCCTCGTGGAGCGCGTGGCGCTGCGCGCCGAGTCGACCCGGATGCGCGCGCTGGGTGAGCAGTCGCGGCTGATGGCCGTGGGGGACAAGCGGATCATCACGGCGGGGACCGCCCTGCCGGTGGCGCAGAAGGCCGCCGCGCCGGCCGCCGACAAGCCCGCGCCGGACCGCCCGGACCGCACCGAGCTGATCGAGCGGGTCGAGCGGGTCGAGCGGATCGCCCACGACGGCGGGCGCAAGGACGCGGTGCGGCGTCCGGAACCGGCGCGGCCGGAGCAGCCCGTGCGGCGCGAGCAGGGGCAGCAGGCGCGCCGCGAGCCGAACCGCGAGCCCGCCAGGGAAGCCGTGCGGGAACCCGCCCGTGCGGCGTCCAACGGTGCCGGCGGTGGCGGTGCGGGTGGCGGTGCGGGTGGCGGTGTCGCGCAGCAGCGGACCGCGGTCGTGCGCCGCGAACCCGCCCCGCAGGGAGCGGGTCACCCGGCCGGCAACCAGCCCGCCGCGCCGAAGCCCGGCGCGTCCCGGCCCAACCCGACCGAGCGGGTGAACCGGGGTGACGCGGCGGCCAGGCAGGCGCCCGCCCCGGCGGAACCGGCGAAGGCCGAGCACACCGCGCAGCGGCGCAGCCGGGTCGCCGAGCGCACCGAGATGATCAGCCGCGAAGCGGTGGCGCAGCAGGCGGTGGCGCAGCAGGCCGAGGCCGCCGCGCCGCCCGCGCGCCGACCCGAGCCGCCGCGGGGCGGGGCCGCGCCGGTGCGCCGGTCGCCCGCCGAGCGCGCGGCCGGGCGTCCCCCCGCGGAGTCGACGGGCGAGCACCGGCCCGTCCAGCCCCGCCGCGCCGAGCTGACGGGTGAGCACCGGCCGGTGCAGGCGCGCCGGGCCGAGGCGACCGGTGAGCACCGGCCGGTGGCGGGTCCCGCCGAGCCGCGCCGGGTGGACCTGGCCGGCGAGCACCGACCGGTCACGTCGACCACCGGGCGTCGCCCGGGGCTCGAAGCCCGCCGCGCCGAGCTGACCGGCGAGCACCGCCCCGTGTCGGGTGACCGGCGCACGGCGTCCGAGTTCACGGGTGAGCACCGTCCGGTGTCCGGCGATCGGCGCACGGCGTCCGAGTTCACCGGCGAGCACCGGCCCGTGCAGGCGCGTCGGGCGGAGGCGGCCGACGAGCACCGGCCGGTGCAGGCGCGCCGGGCCGAGCTGACCGGCGAGCACCGGCCCGTGTCGGGCACGCGGTCGGAGCAGAGCGGCGTCCAGCGGCCCGTGGCCGCCGAGGGCGGGCGCCGGTCGGCCGAGCGGCGGCCGGAACCCGAGGCCAAGCCCGGTCGCCGGTCGGCGGAGCGCCGCGAGCCGGACGCCGCGGTTGGTCGGTCGGCGGACTCGGCGTCGGCCTCGGTGGCCGGTCGCCGCCGCGCGCCGGAGCCGGAGACCGGTGGCCGTCGCCGCGCCGACGAGCGCGGTGACACGTGGGAGGAGATCTCCAAGCCCGTCCGGCGCACCGCGCCGACCCCGCCGCCGCCCCCCGCGCCGGTCGAGCCCGCCGGGGCCCACGCGGACGGCAAGTCGGTCAGCGAGCTGCTCGCCGCGTTCGGCGGGGGCGACTCGCCGCGCCGCCGGCGGCGCCGCGAGGACTGACCCGGCGAGGACTGACCCGGCGAGGACTGACCCGGCGAGGACTGACCCGGCGAGGACCGACCCGGCGAGGACCGACCCGGCGAGGACCGGCCCGGCGAGGACCGGCCTACTTGTCGATGTCGCCCACGACGACGGCGAACGACCCGAGCACGGCGGGCAGGTCCGCCACCCGCGTGCCGGGCAGCAGGGCGGACAGCGCCTGCACGTTGTTGAACGACGGCGTGCGCAGCTTGAGCCGCCACGGGGTCTTCTCGCCGCGCGACGCGAGGTGCACGCCGGACGTGCCCAGCGGCGCCTCGACCCACGTGTAGACCGACCCCTCGGGCGCCTTGACGGCCTTGGGCAGCCGCAGGTTCACCGGTCCGGCCGGCAGCGCGTCCAGCAGCTCCCCGGCGAGGCCGACGGACAGCCGCACCTCGTCCACCAGGCACCTGACCCGGGCCAGCGCGTCGCCCTCGGTGCGCACCACGGGCCGCACGTCCAGGTTCCGGTAGCCGGGCAGCGGGTCGTCGCGGCGCAGGTCGAAGTCCACCCCGGACGCCCGCCCGATCGGACCGGTCACGCCGTGCGCGAGCGCCGCGTCCCGGTCGAGCACGCCGAGCCCCGCCAGGCCCTCGGGCGCCTCGCCGGGGTCCACCGCGGCCAGCACCTCGCGCACCCGGTCGGTCCAGCCCGCCGGGACGTCCTCGCGCAGCCCGCCGATCCGGTTGAACATGAAGTGCACGCGCCCGCCGGACGCCTCCTCCAGCACGGCCTGCACGGCGTCGCGGTCGCGGGTGCCGGTGAGCGGGGCGAGGAACACCAGGTGCGCCATGACCCGGTTCAGCTCGCACAGCAGCGCGCGCAGCACCTGGGCGCGGGGCGGGACGTCCATGCCGGTCATCCGCTCGACGGCGAGCGCGACGGCGAGTTCGTTGCAGAACGCGGCGAGCCAGTCGTGCCGGTTCGCGAGGGTCAGCACCTGCCGGTAGTCGCGGACCTCGAACAGCTTCTCCGCACCCCGGTGGAGGTGCCCGACCAGCGGTTCGGCGGCGGTGATGACCTCGTCGTCGCGGACGGTCAGGCGCAGCCGGTACGCGCCGTGCGCCGACGGGTGCAGCGGCCCGAGGTCGACCACGCGGTCCACCCCGAGGTGCCGCGCGCCCGCGCCCACGCCAACGGTGATCTCCACCCGGTCATGCTCGCACGGGCCTCAGTCGCGGGTGACGGCGAACAGGTAGCACCCGTGCGAAGCACTGCGCACCTGGACCGTGTGGATCGCCGGATCGTTCAACAATCCGGCGATCCTCTCGTTCACCTCGTGGACCTGGGCGGTCTCGCCGTCGTGGATGCGGCCGTCGGCGGTGTAGGCGCGCAGGGTGCGCGGGGCGCGGACCAGCTCGGCGGGGAGGTCGGTGGTGCCGGCCGGGCCGCCGCACGGTTCGGCGTGGGCGAAGACGGGGCCGACCTCCTCGTACGGGCCGCGGCCGGAGGGTGGGGAGTAGCGGAACAGGACCAGCGGTTCGCCGGGGGCGGCCTTGCGCAGGCAGCAGCGCAGGGGACTGCCGGGGGCGTCGGGGTGCAGCTCGTGGTGCTCGTCGGTGCCGGCCAGGGCTCGGGCGCGGGTCAGGACGTCGGGGGGAAGCGGGTGGACGCGCATGGTCGCCGGCGTCGTCCGCGGCGGTGGCGGGGGCCGGCGGTCTTCGGCCGTGAGGGTCGTTCTAGGGCCGCCAGGGCGGCAGGGGTGGGAGCAGGGCCGACACCGGTACGCCCACGCCGTGCAGGAGCCAGCCGAACGAGCCCAGGCCGCCCTCCGCGCGCAGCTCGGCCACGCGGGACGCCCGTTCGGCCGAGGCCAGCCAGGCCATCGGGTCCACCGGCTCCATCCGACCGCTGGGCCCCGGCTCCACCCGACCGGTGGGCCCCGGCTCCACCCGACCGGTGGGCCCCGGATCGACCTGGCCGGTGAACCCCGGGTCCACCCGGCCGGTGAGCCCCAGGGCGGCCAGCGCGTCCCGTTGCGAGACCAGCACGCGGTCACCGCCCGCCGCCGCGCCGCACGCGTCCAGCGCCACGTGCGCGGTCAGGTCGCAGCTGCCGTCGAACACCGGCTCGACCCGCCGCCCGCCCCGGTAGGCCGCGAACGTGCCCGCCGCGTACCGGCCCGCCACCCGGTCGGCCAGCACGTGCCCGTAGTCGACCGCCAGCGCCGCGCCCGCCGCCACCCGCGATACCGCGTCCGCCCACGCCCGGTCGCGCGGCTCGCCCACCTCGGCCCGCTCACCGGGCCGCACGGGCCACCACCGGGCCAGCCACGGGTCGTCCGACGGGCCCTCCACCAGCGGGCACGGGATCGCGTCCAGCCACTCGTGCCCGACCAGCAGGCCGCGCACCGACGACGGCAGGGCCGACGTCCACACCACCCCGTGCAGCGACCGCGCCGGACCGACGTCCACCGCCGTCACCACCAGCCGCCGGGCCAGGGACGGGGGCGCGAGGGAGCGCACCGACGCGGACAGCTCGCCGCCGCCCGCGCCGACGTCCACGAAGTCGAGCCGGGCGGGCCGGTCGAGGGCGGAGTCCACCCGGTCGAGCAGCACGAGGAGTGCTTCGGCCAGCTCAGGGCCCACGAGGGGCGAGGTGCGGAAGTGGTCGGCGGGCACCGCGCCGCGGGTGAAGAAACCAGCCGGTCCGTACAGCGCCCCCCGCCACAGGGCTTCCGGGTCAACCACGGGTCAAGTGTCCCTTTAAAGTTCCACACCGTGACCACTCCCGCCCGCAAGCGCGTCGACCAGCGCCGGTGGACCGTGCTGCTCCCGGTGATCGGCCTGATCGCGCTGGGCGTGTGCGGCCTGGTGCTGCTCGGCCTGGGCACGAGCGCCATCGGGCTGCTGCCCATCCTGGTCGGCGCGGTCGCCGCCCTGGTGCCCGTCGCCGCGGTGATCGGCGCCTGCCTGTGGGTGGACCGGTGGGAGCCGGAACCGGCGCGCATCCTGCTGCTGGCGTTCCTGTGGGGCGCGTGCGGCGCGACCATCACGTCGCTGGTGTTCAACCAGACCGCGCACGTGCTGGGGGAGCTGCTCAACGGTGACGGGGCGACGTTCGCGGCGGTGGTCGGCGCGCCCATCACCGAGGAGGCGGCGAAGGCGGCGTTCATCGTCGTGCTGTTCCTGCGCCGCCGCCAGGAGTTCGACGGCGTGGTCGACGGCATCGTCTACGCGGGCGTGGTCGCCGCGGGCTTCGCGTTCACCGAGAACATCTGGTACTTCGGCCGGGTCTTCTCCGACAGCGGGTTCGGCGACCTGGGCAGCGGCGTGATCGCGCTGTTCATGCTGCGCGGCGTCCTCTCGCCGTTCGCGCACCCGCTGTTCACGGCGATGACCGGCATCGGCGTCGGCCTCGCGGCGCTGACCGGCAACCGCACGCTCAAGGTGGTCGCGCCCGTCCTGGGCTACCTGGGCGCGGCCGGGCTGCACTCGCTGTGGAACTTCTCCACGACCGTCGGCACCGGCTCGACGTTCATCAACCTGTACTTCCTGATCATGGTGCCGATCTTCGCCGGCATGGTGTTCCTGGTGGTCTGGCAGCGCCGCCGGGAGCAGCGGATCGTCGCCGCGCAGCTGCCCGCGATGGCCGAGCGGCGCTGGATCGCCTCCAGCGAGGTCACGCTGCTCGCGAGCCTCCAGGGCCGCAGCCGCTGGCGGCGGGCCGTGCGGCGCAAGGCGGGCGACGCGGCGGCCAAGGCCGTCGCCGGCTACCAGGTGGCGGCGACCGAACTGGCGTTCCTGCGGCACCGGATGGCGCTCGGCACGGCCGGCGCGAACGCCGAGGAACGTCACTCGACGATGCTGGAGGCCCTCGTCGCCGCACGTCAGGCCGCGATCGACGCACCGGGGGCGATGAAGGCCGCAGGTGGCGTTCGTCGCAGTTGAGGGCCCCTCGCCCCGCACCGGATTACGCTCGCGGCCGTCGTCCGGTACCCGCCCAACAGGGACTGGAACGCCGCATAAGGAGTACGTCGCATGGACGCGACCCCCCGCCCCGCGCGGCTGGCCGTGGGAGTGATCTCCGCCGGCCGGGTGGGCTCGGTGCTGGGCGCCGCGCTGTCCCGGGCCGGGCACGTCGTGAGCGCCGTGTCCGCGGTGTCCCGCGACTCGCTGCGCCGCGCCGAGGACCTGCTGCCCGACGTCCCCGTGCTGCCGCCGCCCGAGGTCGCGGCCTCCGCCGACCTGGTGCTGCTCGCCGTCCCGGACGACGCGCTGCCGGGCCTGGTGCGCGGGCTGGTGGCCACCGGTTCGCTGCGCGCCGGGCAGATCGTGGTGCACACCAGCGGCGCGCTGGGCGTCGGAGTGCTGGCCCCGGCCGCCGACGCGGGCGCGCTGTGCGTGGCGCTGCACCCGGTCATGACGTTCACCGGCCGGCCCGAGGACGTGGAGCGGGTCACGGCCTGCTCGATCGGCGTCACCGCGGCCGACGGCGACGAGATCGCCTGGAGCGTCGGCGAGGCGCTGGTGGTCGAGATGTCCGCCGAACCCGTGCGGCTGCCCGAGGCCGCCCGCCCGCTCTACCACGCCGCCCTCGCGCACGGCGCGAACCACCTGGTCACGCTGGTCGCCGACTGCGCGGACCTGCTGCGGGAGGCGGGCGTCGCCAACGCCGAGCGCGTGCTCGGGCCGCTGCTGTCCGCCGCCCTGGACAACGCCCTGCGGCACGGCGACCGCGCCCTCACCGGCCCCGTCGCGCGCGGTGACGCGGGCACCGTGGCCAAGCACCTCGCCGTGCTCGACGGGCACGACACCCTCCCCGCCTACCGGGTCCTGGCGCTCCGCACCGCGGCCCGCGCCCAGGCCGCCGGGCTGCTCAGGCCCGAGGCGGCGTCCGACGTCCGCTCCACCCTTCACGAGGACTGACACAGGCATGACCAAGCCGCTCACCAAGGACGACTACAAGCCCGGCGACGTGACCGTGCACCACGACCCGGAGCGCCTGCACCGGGTGGTGAAGGCGCTGCGGGCCGCAGGCCGCAACGTCGCGCTGGTGCCGACCATGGGCGCGCTGCACGAGGGGCACCGCAAGCTCATCCGCGAGGCCCACGTCATGCAGAACACCGTGGTCGTGGTCTCGATCTTCGTGAACCCGGCCCAGTTCGGGCCGGGCGAGGACTACGAGCGCTACCCGCGGACCCTGGAGTCCGATGTGGACATCTGCCGCGACGAGCGGGTCGGGCTGGTGTTCGCGCCCTCCGCCGACGACGTGTACCTGCCGGGGGCGTCGGTGACCGTGCACCCCGGCCCGCTCGGCGACGAGCTGGAGGGCGCCAGCCGGCCCGGCCACTTCGCGGGCGTGCTCACCGTGGTGGCCAAGCTGTTCAACATCGTGCAGCCCACCTACGCGGTGTTCGGCGAGAAGGACTACCAGCAGCTGACGCTGGTCCACCGGATGGCGCGCGACCTGAACCTCCCGACGCACGTGGTGGGCGTGCCCACCGTGCGGGAGGCCGACGGCCTGGCGCTGTCCTCGCGCAACCGCTACCTGTCCGAGGAGGAGCGGCACTCCGCGACCGCGCTGTCCGCCGCGCTGGTGGCGGGCGCGCACGTCAGCGGCCAGGGCGCGGACGCCGTGCTGGCCGCCGCCCGCGCCACCCTGGACGCGGTGCCCGGCGTCGACCTCGACTACCTGGAGCTGCGGGCGCCCGACCTCGGTCCGGCGCCCGAGAACGGCGACGCCCGGCTGCTCGTCGCCGCCCGCGTCGGCTCCACCCGACTGATCGACAACATCGCCGTGCTGCTCGGCACCGGTGACGAGTAAGGGGGCAACGATGTTCCGCACCATGCTCAAGTCGAAGATCCACCGCGCCACCGTCACCCAGGCCGACCTGCACTACGTCGGCTCGGTCACGGTCGACGAGGACCTGATGGAGGCCGCGGACCTGCTCGCGGGCGAACAGGTCGCCATCGTGGACGTCACCAACGGCGCGCGCCTGGAGACCTACGTCATCCCCGGCGAGCGCGGCACCGGCGTCATCGGCATCAACGGCGCGGCGGCGCACCTGGTGAAGCCGGGCGACCTGGTGATCCTCATCGCCTACGGGCAGATGGACGACGCCGAGGCGCGCGCGTACGAGCCGCGGGTCGTGTTCGTCGACGCGGACAACAAGGTCGTCGAGCTGGGCGCCGACCCGGCGCACGCGCCCGAGGGGTCGGGCCTCGTCAACGGCTCCGCGTCGGGGGTCGTGGTGGTCGAGACGGTCCCCCAGGCGGAGACCGAGGACGCGGCGGCGCTGGACGCGCTGATCCAGGCCGAGAACTAGCGAGAACTGGGGAAACGCACGTGCTGCTCGCCATCGACGTCGGCAACACCAACATCGTCCTGGGCCTCTACGACGGCACCGGGGACTCCGCCGCGCTCATCCGCGACTGGCGGATGCGCACCGACGCGCGGATGACGGCCGACGAGCTCGCGCTGACCATGCGCGGCCTGCTCGGCGAGTACGCCGACAAGATCACCGGCATCTCGGCGCTGTCCACCGTCCCGGCGGTGCTGCGGGAGCTGCGCGTGATGCTCGGCCGGTACTACTCGGCGGTGCCGAAGGTGCTGGTCGAGCCGGGCGTGCGGACCGGCGTGCCGCTGCTGGTGGACAACCCCAAGGAGGTGGGCTCCGACCGGGTCATCAACACCCTGGCGGCGCACCACCTGCACAGCACGGCGTGCGTGGTCGTGGACTTCGGCACGTCGACGAACCTCGACGTCATCTCGGCCAAGGGCGAGTTCCTCGGCGGCGCGCTCGCGCCGGGCATCGAGATCTCGGTGGACGCGCTGGCGGCGCGCGCGGCCCAGCTGCGCAAGGTCGAGCTGGTGCGGCCCCGGTCGGTGATCGGCAAGAACACCGTCGAGTGCCTCCAGTCGGGCATCGTCTACGGGTTCGTCGGCCAGGTCGACGGGCTCGTGCGGCGGATCGTGGACGAGCTCCAGACCGTCGACCCCGGCCCGGTGACGGTGCTCGCGACGGGCGGGCTCGCGCCCCTGGTGGTGGCCGAGTCGGCCACCATCCAGGCGCACGTGCCCGACCTGACGCTGCTCGGGCTGCGGCTGGTGTTCGAGCGCAACATGAAGTGAGCCGAGCCCTCCCCCGGCGAGCGGGCCCCGGGCGAACGATCGACGGGCACCGCCTCAGGCGAGGGCGCGCAGCCGTTTCACGTAGGTCCGGAGGGGGAGGTCGAACTCCCCCTCCGCCGTCTCCGGGGTGGACCTGAGGAACGCGAGCATCCGGGCGTTCAGCGCGGCGCGCTCCTCCTCCGGGATCACCAGCAGGTGCGAGTGCGTGTTGATCGTCGCCACCAGCGACTCGGCGGTGCGCCGCTGCGCGTGCGGGAACAGCTGCTCGGCGGCGCCGGTGAACAGCCCGTGCCCGGGCATCCAGTCGGCGCGGGCGTCCTCCGCGCTGACCGTGGACGTGCCGAGCCGCTTGAACTCCGCCATCCACGGGACCGAGGGGTCGTCGTCGTTCCACAGCCCCGCGAGCACGCCGCCGGGCCGCAGCACGCGGGCGATCTCCGGCATCGCCCGCGCCGGGTCGAACCAGTGGAACGCCTGGCCGACGAGCACCGCGTCCACGTCGTCGTCCGGCAGCGGGACCCGCTCGGCGGTGCCCGGCAGCGCGCGCACGTTGCGGTGCCGGCGCACCAGTTCCGACAGCATGTCCTCGTCCGGCTCGACGGCCGTCACCTGGTGGCCCTCGGCGAGCAGGACACCGGTGAGCTTGCCGGTGCCGGCGGCGAGGTCCAGGACCCGGTGCGGCCCCGCGCCCAGGGGTTCCAGCGCCCACCGCACGGCGGCGACGGGGTAGTCCGGTCGGTGTTCCGCGTACGCCGAGGCCGCCGTCCCGAAGGAGTTGGCCCGCCTCGTCCGCAAGTCTTCTCCGGTCACCACCCACAGCGTAGTGAGATCCGGTTCGATTTCCCGTCGGGTCTTTCCGTACGCTGCGCGTCGTGAGCGAGCAGCCTGCGACCGGTTCCCCGACCAGCGACGACGATCTCCCCGAGCAGCTCCGGGTGCGCCGGGAGAAGCGGGCGCGACTGCTGGAGCGCGGTGTCGATCCCTATCCCGTCGAAGTGCCCCGCACGCACTCGTTGCGCGAGGTCCGGGAAGCGCACCAGGGCCTGGAGCCCGACACCGCGACCGGTGAACTCGTCGGCGTCACCGGGCGCGTGATGTTCATCCGCAACACCGGGAAGTTGTGCTTCGCGACGCTGCGCGAAGGCGACGGCACCGAACTCCAGGCCATGCTGAGCCTGAACGCGGTCGGCGAGGAGCGGCTGGCCGAATGGAAGTCCGACGTCGACCTGGGCGATCACGTATTCGTCCACGGCGAGGTCATCACGTCGCGCCGCGGCGAGCTGTCCGTCATGGCCGACGCCTGGGCGCTGACCGCGAAGGCGCTGCGCCCGCTGCCCGTCGCGCACAAGGAACTCGCCGAGGAAACCCGCATTCGGCAGCGGTACGTCGACCTCATCCTGCGCGAGCAGGCCAGGAACACGGTCCGCAGCCGGGCCGCCGTGGTGCGGTCGTTGCGGGAGTCGTTCCACCGCCGCGGTTTCGTCGAAGTCGAGACGCCGATGTTGCAGACGTTGCAGGGGGGCGCCACCGCGCGGCCGTTCGTGACGCGGTCCAACGCGCTCGACATCGACCTGTTCCTGCGCATCGCGCCGGAGCTGTACCTCAAGCGGTGCGTGGTCGGTGGTATCGAGAAGGTCTTCGAGATCAACCGCAACTTCCGCAACGAGGGCATGGACTCGTCCCATTCGCCCGAGTTCTCCATGTTGGAGTACTACGAGGCGTACGCCACCTACGACTCCAACGCGGTGATGACCCGCGAGCTGATCCAGGAAGCCGCGCTGGCGGTCGCCGGTTCGCACGTGGTGACGCTGGCCGACGGTTCCGAGTACGACCTCGGCGGCGAGTGGACGACGTTGGGCATGTACGAGTCGTTGTCCGGCGCGGTGGGGGAAGACATCACGCCCGAAACCTCTTCCGAGCACCTGAGGAAGTTGGCCGAGAAGCACGGCCTGGAGACCGATCCCAAGATCGGCCACGGCAAGCTCGTCGAGGAGCTGTGGGAGCACCTGGTCGGCGACACCCTGCACGCGCCCACGTTTGTGCGCGATTTCCCGGTCGAGACCTCGCCCCTCACCCGGCAGCACCGCACCCGTCCGGGGGTGGCCGAAAAGTGGGACCTGTACGTGCGCGGTTTCGAGTTGGCCACGGGTTACTCGGAACTGGTCGATCCGGTGGTGGAACGAGAGCGGTTGGAAGCCCAGGCCCGCCTCGCCGCCGGCGGCGACGTCGAGGCGATGCCGGTGGACGAGGACTTTCTGCGATCGCTGGAGTACGGAATGCCACCGAGCGGTGGTGTGGGAATGGGCATCGACCGGCTGCTGATGGCGCTCACCGGCCTCGGTATCCGGGAGACGATCCTGTTCCCCCTCGTGCGCCCGGAATGAGTAACTTCTCGGACTCCGGGCGGCGCATTCCGGTAGTTGTGCGCTAACCTGCACTCGCCAATGCTTTAGGTCGCGGTCGGGGAACGCCGCGCATTCGAGTCCAGGAGGATACGCATGGCGCAGAAGGTCACCGTGACCCTGGTCGACGACCTGGACGGCGGGCAGGCCGAGGAGACGGTCGGTTTCGGCTTGGACGGTGTGTCCTACGAGATCGACCTTTCCGGTGCCAATGCGGGCAAGCTCCGCGATGCCCTCGCCGACTTCGTCGCCAGTGCCCGCAAGGCGGGGGGTCGCAAGCGCGGCCCGGGTCGACCGGCCGGTGTGAAGGCCGCACGTCCGGCTTCGGCCGACAGGGAGCAGAACCAGGCCATTCGGGAGTGGGCGCGCAAGCAGGGGATGAAGGTCTCCGACCGCGGGCGCATCCCGGCCGAGGTGCTGGAGGCTTACCACCAGCAGGGCTGAGGCCCGCATTGCCGTGGTGACCGTCACTCCGCCGGCGGTCGGCTCGTGTCCGGGGCAATGAAAACGTTGTTCTGTGAAGGGGTGCCGGTTTCCGGTGCCCCTTCACGCGTTTCGGGTCACCGGTGGCGGGTGGTGCGGGTGGTGGTGCGGAAGATCCATTTCCCGGACCGTTCGCCGTTCGCCGCGGGTCCTTCGCGCGGGCCTTCATGCGGGCCGTTCGCCGTGCGGTGATCTTCTGTTCGGGCGGCTTCCGTCTCGATTGGTGGCGGCCGGGCCGTTGTCGTCGCGGTGCGTGGGGAACGATCGACCGAACGCGTTCGGTTAGGCTTACCTCACTACGGTCGTCGCACAGGAGGAGCGGGACGTGGCCCTCCGCAGCAGTCGCCTGCTCTTGTTGCTCGGCCTGCTGGTCGTGGTCGTGCTCGCCGGCATCGCCCTGGGCGCGAAGGACATCCCCCTCGCCGACGTGTGGCACGCCCTCGTCTCGCCGACCGGGACCGAGAACGACCTGGTCGTGCGCGAGCTGCGGGTGCCCCGGACGGCGCTCGGCGTCCTCGCCGGGGTGGCCCTCGGCGTCGGCGGGGCGCTCATGCAGGGGCACACCCGCAACCCGCTCGCCGACCCCGGCGTCCTCGGCGTCACCCAGGGCGCGGCGTTCGCGGTCGTGCTGTCGATCTTCACGCTGGGTGTGACCAGCCTCTACGGGTACGTGTGGTTCGCGTTCGCGGGCGCGCTGGTGGCGAGCGTCGTGGTGTTCCTCCTCGGCTCGGGCCGGTCCGGACCCACACCGGTCACCCTGGCGCTGGCCGGCGCGGCGGTGTCCGCCCTGATGCACGGCCTGGTGTCGGCGCTGGTCCTGCTGGACAAGCAGAGCCTCGACGCGTTCCGGTTCTGGCAGGTCGGCGGCCTCGCCGGGCGCGACCTGGCGGTGCTGTGGCAGGTGCTGCCGTTCGTGCTGGTCGGGCTGGTGCTGGCGGCGTTCAACGCGGGCGGGCTGAACGCGCTGGCCCTCGGGGACGAGGTCGCCCGGTCGCTCGGGCAGCGGGTGGTGCTGACCCGCGTGCTGGGCGTGGTGGCCATCACCCTGCTGGTGGGCGGCGCGGTGGCGGCGTGCGGGCCGATCGGGTTCGTCGGGCTGGTCGTGCCGCACGTGGCGCGGGCGATGACCGGGCCGGACCACCGGTGGCTGCTGCCCTTCTCGGCCGTGCTCGGCGCGGTGGTGCTGCTCGCCGCCGACGTCGTGGGGCGGGTCGTGGCGCGGCCCGGGGAACTGGAGGTCGGCATCGTGATGGCCCTGCTCGGCGCGCCGTTCTTCGTCGCGCTGGTGCGGCGGCGGAAGTTGGTCCGGCTGTGAAGCCGGCGGGTGGGACCGCCGGGTCGGCGGGTGTGCCCGTGCGGGTCGGGGCCGTCTCGTGGCGGCTGCGGTGGCGGCCGGCCGCGCTGGTGCTGGTGGGGCTGGTGGCGGTGCTGTTCGCCGGCGCCCTGAGCATCGCCTTCGGCGACTTCCCCCTCGGGCTCGGCCAGGTGTTCGACGTGCTGCTCGGCGGCGGGGCGCGGAGCCATCGGTTCGTCGTGGTCGACCTGCGGCTGCCCCGGGCGTCGACGGCGGTGCTCGTGGGCGCGGCGCTGGGCCTGTCGGGGGCGATCTTCCAGGCCATCGCGCGCAACCCGCTGGCCAGCCCCGACATCCTCGGGGTGACCTGGGGCGCAGGCGTCGGCGCGGTGTCGGTCATCACGTTCGCCGGCTCGCTGGGCGCGGTGGGCGGGTCGCTGTCCGCGGTGGGCGTCCCGCTGGCGGCCCTGGCGGGCGGGCTGCTGGCCGGGCTGCTCGTGTACGGGCTGGCGTGGCGGCGGGGCATCGAGGGCTTCCGGCTGGTGCTCGTCGGCATCGGCGTCTCGGCGGTCACCGGCAACCTCACCCACTACCTGCTGACGGTCGGGGACGTCACCGACGCGGCGCGGGCGATGGTGTGGATCACCGGCAGCCTCAACGGGCGCGGCTGGGAGCACGTCGTGCCGGTCGGGCTGGCGCTGGCGGTGCTCGCCCCGGCGGCGCTGGTGGGCAACCGCCTGCTCGGCGCGCTCCAGTTCGACGACGACACGGTGCGCGGGCTGGGCGTGCGGCTCAACGGCGCGCGCAGCGCGATGCTGCTGCTCGCCGTGGTGCTGGCGGCGGTGGCGACGGCGGCGGCCGGGCCGGTGGCCTTCGTGGCGCTGGCCTCGCCGCAGGTCGCGCTGCGGCTGGCGGGCACGGCGACGCCCCCGCCGCTCGGGTCGGCGGTGGTCGGCGCGCTGCTGGTGGTGGGGTCGGACCTCGTGTCGCGGCTCGCGTTCGGCGGGCTGGAGCTGCCGGTGGGCGTCGTGACGGCCGTGCTGGGCGCCCCCTACCTCATGTACCTGCTGGTTCGGAGCCGTCGGGAGGCTCGGGTATGACTGCGGTTCGACTCCAAGCGCGGGACCTGTCGGTCGGCTACGGGGAGCGGTCGGTCGTGTCCGGGCTGGACCTGGACGTCGTGGCCGGGTCGGTGACGGCCGTCATCGGGCCGAACGGGTGCGGGAAGTCCACGCTGCTGCGGGCGCTGGGGCGGTTGCTCCCGGCGCGGGGCGGGGCGGTGCTGCTCGACGGCGAGCGCATCGACCGCACGCCCACGCGCGAGGTCGCCAAGGCGCTGGCCGTGCTGCCGCAGTCGCCGCAGGCGCCCGAGGGGCTGACGGTCGCGGACCTGGTGGCGCGGGGCCGCCACCCGCACCAGTCGTGGTACCGGCAGTGGTCGGCCGCCGACGAGGAGGCCGTGGGGGAGGCGCTGCGGATGACCGGGATGGCCGACCTGGCGACCCGGACCGTCGACGAGCTGTCCGGCGGGCAGCGGCAGCGGGCGTGGATCTCGATGGCGCTGGCGCAGGGGACCGAGCTGCTGCTGCTCGACGAGCCGACGACCTACCTGGACCTGGCCCACCAGATCGACGTGCTCGACCTCGTGCAGCGGCTGCACGTCGAGTTCGGCCGGACGGTGGTGATGGTGCTGCACGACCTCAACCTGGCCGCGCGGTACGCGGAGCGGCTGGTCGCGATGAAGGACGGCCGGATCGTGGTCGCCGGGACGCCGGACGAGGTGCTGACCGAGGCCACCCTGCTGGAGGTGTTCGGGCTGGAGGCCCGGGTGGTGGTCGACCCGGTGGCGGGGACGCCGCTGGTGGTGCCCATCGGGCACCGGCACCGGTGAGGCGGGCGACCCGGCCCCGGGAGGGGCGGACCCGCGGGTTTCAGGAGGAGCGGACCCGCGGGCAGGTCGCGCAGGCTTCCGCGTTCGGGAGGACGAAGTGGAAGCAGCAGCTCTCGCGGCGGCGGGTCCAGCCCGTCTCGGTGGCCTTGAGCGTCGACGCCGAGGTGAACGGGTCGAGCTTCGCGGGCAGCAGCAGCGCCGAGTCCATCACGCCGGACGTCTCGTCGCCGCACAGCTGGCCCGCGGTCCACGCGGCGCTGTCCAGGGCGTCCGTGGCGGCGGCCCACAGCATCCGGCGGCCCAGGCGGACGGTGGGGCCGAACGCGGTCACGAACCCGGCGGCGTGCGCGGCGAAGCGGGTCCGCAGCAGGGCGGCGAGCGCGGTGTCGTCGGCCACGACGGTGGCGGCCGGGTGGTTGCCGGCCGGGTCGTCGGGCAGGCACGCGAAGTCGTCGGTCAGCAGCGCCACGCCCACGGTGTGCGGGCGGCCCTCGGGGGCGATGCGCAGCGCCACGTCGGAGGGCCGCAGCGACGGCACCCGGCGGGCGGTGTGGAACAGGAGGCCGCCCAGGACGCCGACGACGTTGAGGTACCAGCTCATCACGTACCCGGCGGTCGTGCGGTCGGGCGCCTCGCCGTACTGCTCGCGCAGCCACTCGGCCAGGGACTTCCGCCACGCGTCGAACCGCTGCGGCTCGCCGAGGAACTCGGCGCACGTCGTCCACCCGGCGTGCTCGGCCGGGTCGGCCGGGAGGCCGAACCTGACCTCGAAGTGGGGGGAGTGCGAGGCCGCCCGTCGGAGTGACTCGGCGACCGGCGTCGTTGCGGTGCGCGCCCTGACCCTCGCCGGTACGGTCATCTCCAGAAGGTCCTCGTGTTCGGAGTGGTTGAGGTTTGCCTAACCTTACCCAGGTTTGCCTAACTTGCACGGTGGTGTGATGCCGCTCACTACGGGCGTCGCCGAACGGTTGAATGTTCGCGCTCAGCGGACACGGGCCGTTCCGTGGAATCTGCCTGGCAGATCACGCGTTGGTACCGATGTCAGAGATCCCCGAAGACGACTGCCAGCGAACGGGAACTGAGTGGGTCGGGGGCTGACGACTACAGTGGTCCCACGGTGCCGCGCTCTCCACGGTCGGCCAGACGGCCAGCCGGTGGTGAGCCCGAGGACCGCCGGCGCAGCAGTCAGGGAGTGCGAATGTTCGAAAGGTTCACCGACCGCGCGAGGCGGGTGGTTGTCCTGGCCCAAGAAGAGGCCCGGATGCTCAACCACAACTACATCGGCACCGAGCACATCCTCCTGGGGTTGATCCACGAGGGTGAAGGTGTCGCCGCCAAGGCGCTGGAGTCGCTGGGGATCGCGCTGGAGGGTGTGCGCCAGCAGGTCGAGGAGATCATCGGCCAGGGTCAGCAGGCCCCGTCTGGGCACATCCCCTTCACCCCGCGTGCGAAGAAGGTGCTGGAGCTGTCTCTGCGCGAGGCGCTCCAGCTCGGCCACAACTACATCGGCACGGAGCACATCCTGCTCGGCCTGATCCGCGAGGGCGAGGGTGTCGCCGCGCAGGTCCTGGTCAAGCTGGGTGCCGACCTCAACCGCGTGCGCCAGCAGGTGCTCCAGCTGCTGTCCGGCTACTCGGGCGGCAAGGAGCCCGCGGAGTCCGGCGGCCGCGGCGAGGGCACACCGTCGTCCTCGTTGGTGCTGGACCAGTTCGGGCGCAACCTGACCGCCTCGGCGCGTGAGGGCAAGCTCGACCCGGTCATCGGGCGCACCAAGGAGATCGAGCGGGTCATGCAGGTGCTGTCCCGCCGCACCAAGAACAACCCGGTCCTGATCGGCGAGCCCGGCGTGGGCAAGACCGCCGTCGTCGAGGGCCTGGCCCAGATGGTCGTCAAGGGCGAGGTGCCCGAGACGCTCAAGGACAAGCAGCTCTACACCCTGGACCTCGGGTCCCTGGTGGCGGGCTCGCGGTACCGCGGTGACTTCGAGGAGCGCCTGAAGAAGGTGCTCAAGGAGATCCGCACCCGCGGCGACATCATCCTGTTCATCGACGAGATCCACACCCTGGTGGGTGCGGGCGCGGCCGAGGGCGCGATCGACGCGGCCTCGATCCTCAAGCCGATGTTGGCGCGCGGTGAGCTCCAGACCATCGGCGCGACGACGTTGGACGAGTACCGCAAGTACGTCGAGAAGGACCCCGCGCTGGAGCGCCGGTTCCAGCCGATCCAGGTCGGCGAGCCGTCGCTGGAGCACACCATCGAGATCCTCAAGGGTCTCCGCGACCGGTACGAGGCCCACCACCGGGTCTCGATCACCGACTCCGCGCTGGTGGCGGCGGCCACGCTGGCGGACCGGTACATCAACGACCGGTTCCTGCCGGACAAGGCGATCGACCTGATCGACGAGGCCGGCGCGCGGATGCGCATCCGCCGGATGACCGCGCCGCCGGACCTGCGCGAGTTCGACGAGAAGATCGCCGACGTCCGTCGCGACAAGGAGTCCGCGATCGACGCGCAGGACTTCGAGCGCGCGGCGAAGCTGCGGGACGCGGAGAAGCAGCTGCTGGGCCAGAAGGCCGAGCGGGAGAAGCAGTGGAAGGACGGCGACCTCGACGTCGTCGCCGAGGTCGACGACGAGCAGATCGCCGAGGTCCTGGCGAACTGGACCGGCATCCCGGTGTTCAAGCTCACCGAGGAGGAGACCACGCGTCTGCTCCGCATGGAGGACGAGCTGCACAAGCGGATCATCGGCCAGGTCGACGCGGTCAAGGCCGTGTCGCAGGCGATCCGCCGCACCCGGGCCGGGTTGAAGGACCCGAAGCGCCCGTCGGGCTCGTTCATCTTCGCCGGCCCGTCCGGTGTCGGCAAGACCGAGCTGTCGAAGGCGCTGGCGAACTTCCTGTTCGGCGAGGACGACGCGCTCATCCAGATCGACATGGGCGAGTTCCACGACCGGTACACCGCGTCGCGGCTCTTCGGTGCCCCTCCCGGGTACGTGGGCTACGAGGAGGGTGGCCAGCTCACCGAGAAGGTGCGGCGCAAGCCGTTCTCGGTGGTGCTGTTCGACGAGATCGAGAAGGCCCACCAGGAGGTCTACAACACGCTGCTCCAGGTGTTGGAGGACGGGCGCCTGACGGACGGTCAGGGCCGCACGGTGGACTTCAAGAACACCGTCATCATCTTCACCTCGAACCTCGGCACCTCGGACATCTCGAAGGCCGTGGGCCTGGGCTTCACCTCGGGTCAGGACACCGCGTCCAACTACGAGCGCATGAAGAACAAGGTCAACGACGAGCTGAAGAAGCACTTCCGGCCCGAGTTCCTCAACCGCATCGACGACATCATCGTCTTCCACCAGCTCACGCAGGTCGAGATCATCAAGATGGTGGACCTGATGATCGCCCGCGTCGAGACGCAGTTGAAGAACAAGGACATGGCGATCGAGCTGACGGATCGCGCGAAGATGCTGCTGGCCAAGCGCGGGTTCGACCCGGTGCTCGGTGCCCGGCCGCTGCGCCGGACCATCCAGCGCGAGATCGAGGACCAGCTGTCGGAGAAGATCCTGTTCGGGGAGATCCAGCCCGGCCAGATCATCATCACCGACGTCGAGGGCTGGGACGGCGGCGAGGGCGAGCCGGACGACAAGGCGCACTTCGTGTTCCGCGGCGAGACCAAGCCGCTGCGGGTCCCGGACGCGCCGCCGGTCGACATGGCCGCCTCCGGTGGCGACGGCGGTGGCGAGTCGGACGCCGAGTCCGCCTAGTCACCGGTCCTGAGCAGTGCCGAAGCGCCCCCCGGGTTTCCCGGGGGGCGCTTCCGGTTCGGAGGACCGCGAGCGCGCCCGCCCCGTGGGAGGGGACCGGGTCAGTGCAGGGTGCCGGCCGTGGTGCGCAGGTCGGTGGTGGTGCCCAGGGTGGTGCGGATGACCAGGTCCAGCGCCCTGGCGGTGGTGCCGACGGGGAGGCTGGGGGCGTCCTCGGTCTGCTCCGGTGAGAAGGGGACGTGCACGAACCCGGCCCGGGTGCCCGGGTGCTCGGTGGCCGTGAGGTGCATCAGCCCGTAGAAGACGTGGTTGCAGACGAAGGTGCCCGCCGTGTGGCTGACGGAGGCCGGGATGCCCTCGGCGGTGAGGGCGGCCACCACCGCCTTGACCGGGAGGGTGCTGAAGTAGGCGGTGGGGCCGTCGGGGACGACCCGGTCGTCCACCGGCCGGTTGCCCCGGTTGTCGGGGATGCGGGCGTCGTCGAGGTTGACCGCCGTGCGCTCCGGGGTGATGTCCGGCCTGCCGCCCGCCTGGCCGGTGGCGATGACCAGGTCGTAGCGGCGCTCGTCCAGGGCGTCCTTCAGGACCTTGAGGGACTCGTGGAAGACGCACGGCAGTTCCAGGGTGGTCAGCGCGTAGCCGGTGGGTTCCACGGCCTTCACCGCTTCCCAGGACGGGTTGGTGCGCTCCCCGCCGAACGGTTCGAAGCCCGTCAGCAAAACCTCCATTCGGGCAGACTAGAGGGCGTGGCCCAGGTGGAGGAACGCCGCACCAGGCGAGGGGGCGTCACGTTCCCGCTGGTCGTGGCGGCGGTGCTGTTCTCGGGGGCGGCGTTCGTGCGGCTGCTCGGGGTCGACGGCACGCGGCACATGGTGGCGACGACGGCGTTGACGCCCTACTGGACGGCGGCCGGGGTGCTGCTGGGCGCGGTGGCGCTGCTGCTGCGCCGGTGGGGGGTCGGGGTGGTGACGCTGCTCGTGGCGCTGGTGCTCGTGTCCGCGGTGGCGCCCCGGGCCTTCCCCGACTCGCGGCCCGTGGGGGTCGGCCGGTCGGTGGTGGTGATGTCGGCGAACCTGCTGGTGGGGAAGGCCGTCGCCGAGGACGTGGTGGCGGCGGTGCGGGAGCGCGCGGTGGACGTGCTGGCGCTGCAGGAGCTGACGCCCGCGATGGTGGCGGACTTCGAGCGGGCCGGGTTGGCGCGGGAGCTGCCGTACCGGCACTTCGTGGACGAGCCGGGCGGGTCCGGGTCGGGGATCGCGTCGCGGTACCCGCTGACGCCCCGCGCGCTGACGCCGCCCAGCACGCTGCGGCAGGCCGGGGCGCTGGTGGACCTGCCGGGCGACGACGTGGAGGTGCTGTCGGTCCACCCGCTGCCGCCGGTGGTGGAGGCCGGGCCGGAGGCGTGGCAGCGGGACCTGGCGGGGCTGCCCGAACGGGACCTCAACGCGCCGGTGCGGGTGCTGGCGGGGGACTTCAACGCGACGCTCGACCACGTGGGGATGCGGCGGCTGCTCAACGGCGGGTACGTCGACGCGGCCGACCAGGTGGGGGCGGGGCTCGCGGTGACGTGGCCGGCCGGGGCCCTGTGGCCGCCGCCGGTGGCCATCGACCACGTCCTGGTGGACAACCGGTGCCCGGTGGACTCGTTCGAGGTGGTGGACATCGCGGGGAGCGACCACCGGGCCGTCGTCAGCCGGTTCGTCGTGCCAGCTCGGTGAGGGCCTCGGCCGCGTTCATCGGGAGGGACACGCCCCGGTCGTGCCGGATCGCCGGCTCCCGGGGGTTGATGCGGATCAGGTTGCCCGAGGCGGCGGAGGCCAGCTCCGCCTGCCGGCGGACGGTGGGCACGGCGGTGCCCGCGCCGATCTCGACGACCGTGACGCGGTGGTGGGCGCGGCGCCAGGCGTCGAGCTCGTCCAGGGCGCGCCGCGACCGGGTCGGCACCCAGGAGCCGTCGCCGAACATGAGGATGTTCGGCCTGGCCAGGGCGCCGCAGCGGGGGCACGTGGGCAGCGCCGACGTGGCCCGCACGGTGGCGGGGTCGACGGTGACGTCCTCCGTGTTCGGCCACACCTCCGCGGTGCACGGGGTGGTGCACTGGAGGTGGTGGATCGAGCCGTGGACCTCGGCCACGTGGGGCAGGCCGGCCTCCTGGAACTGGCCGTCCACGTTCGAGGTGAACACGCGGGCGCCCCAGCGGCGGAGGACGTCGAAGCCCTCGTGGGGCGTGGTGTCGCGGTAGAGGCGCAGGCGGTGCCCGTAGAAGCCCCAGGCCAGCGTCGGGTCCTCGGCGAAGTGCACCGGGTCGGCCAGCTCCTCGAAGCGCAGGCCGAGGCGCTCGTAGGGCGGGTACGCCTGCCAGAAGCCCGTCGTGCCGCGGAAGTCCGGCAGGCCCGAGTCCACGCCCATGCCGGCCCCCGCGCACACGAGGAGCGCGTCGGCGTCGCGGATGAGGTCGGCGGCCCGGTCGAGGGCCTCGCTCACCCCTTGTTCTTGGAGTCGAGGACGACCTCGAACTCCAGCAGGTCGGAGCCGGTGCCCACGGGACGAGCGCGCTCGCCCGAGTGGGCCTCCTTGGCGCTGCCCTGCATCCAGTTCCGGAAGTCCTCCTCGGTCTCCCAGTGGGTGACCACGAAGTACCGCTCGTCGCCCTTGACCGGGCGCAGGAGCTGGAAGCCGAGGAAGCCGGGTTCGTTGTCCACGGCGCCGAGGCGCGCGGCGAACCGCTTCTCCAGCTCGGGGCCGGAACCGTCGGGCACGTGGATCGCGTTGATCTTCACAACCGCCATGGGGACGACGTTACCGGAGCGGGCCCGGGTAGAGGTGGTCGTCGGAGGGGCGTTCGCCGCCGCGGAACCAGTCGGCGAAGAAGGCGTCGAGGTCCTGGCCCGACGTCCTCTCGACGTGCTGCTCGAACTCGGGCCAGCTCGCGTTGCCGTCCCGGTGGTCGGCCAGCCAGGTCTTGACGGTCCGGTCGAAGTCCTCGTCGCCGACCTGGCGGCGCAGGGCGTGCAGGGCCAGCTGGCCCTTGTCGTAGACGCCGCGGAACTCGTTGCCGCGGCCCATGTCGTAGAGCTTGCGGCCCCAGTACGAGTCGCGGTCGGCGACGCGCTCCAGCTCGGCGCGGTAGCGGGCGTCCAGGTCGGCGCCCTGCCGCTCGTCCCACAGCCACTGGGCGTAGCTGGCGAAGCACTCGTTCAGGCAGATGTCGGCCCAGTTCTCCAGGGACACGGAGTCGCCGAACCACTGGTGGGCGTTCTCGTGCACCACGGTGTCCAGGTCGGCCCACCCGGCGTAGATCGGCCGGGTCTGGGTCTCCAGGGAGAAGCCGATGTCGTCCGCCAGGAAGATGCCGCCGGCGGCGGTGAACGGGTAGGGGCCGAACTCCTCGGCGAGGAAGGCGAGGACCTCCGGCAGGCGCTGCTGGTGCCGGCGGGCCCCTTCGGCGCCGGGGGCGTAGGCGTCGACGACGGGCGTGCCGTCGGGGAGGGTGGAGCGCTCGACGGTCCACTTGTCGATGGCGATCGTGGTCAGGTAGGTCGCCATGGGCTGCTCGGCCTCCCAGCGGAACGTCGTCCAGCCGTCGGCGGTGGTGGAGCCCTTCTCCAGGCCGTTGGAGACGACGGACCAGCCCTCGGGGACGCGGGCTGTCAGGGCGAAGGCGGCCTTGTCGCGGGGGGTGTCGTTGGCCGGGAACCAGGTGGTCGCCGAGTGCGGCTCGCCCGCGGCGAACGCGCCGCCGCTCGCCGAGACCTGCCAGCCGCTGCGGCCCAGGGCGCGGTCCTCGAAGAGGGTCGGTTCGCCGCGGTAGCGGACGGTGGTGGTGAACTCCCGGTCGCGGGGCAGCGTCGCCCCGGGGGTGATCACCAGTTCGTGGTCCCCCTCCTGGGTGAAGGTCGCCGGGGTGCCCCCGATGGTGACCTCGGTGGCCCGGAGGGCGTGGAGATCGAGGTTGAAGCGGGAGAGGTCCGCCGCGGCCCGCGCGGTGACGGCGGCGGTGCCGTCGAGCTGCCTGGTCGCCGGGTCGTAGCTGATCGACACGTCGTAGCGGGTGACGTCGTAGCCGGTGTTGCCGTCCCGCGGGTAGTACGCGTCGCCCGCGCCGTCGCCGCCCGCCTCGCCCGCGCCGCCCCCGGCGTCCACCGCGGCGGGCGTCGTCGGGCCGGTGGCGGCCCCGTCCTCGCGGGGGATGCGGGCCACCACGATCCCGGCCACCACCAGCACCAGGGCGGTGACGAGCAGGTACGGGCGCGCCTTGGTGCTGATGGCCATGCCGACATGATGCACGCATGGGCGTTGCGGAGTTCGGCGGATCGGGTCGGGGCATCCTGCTGCTGCACGGGCTGATGAGCCGGGCCAGCACGTGGTGGACGGTGGCGCAGTGGCTGAAGCCGTACGGGCGGGTCGTGGCGCCCGACGCGCGGGGGCACGGGCGGAACCCGCGGCGGGGCCCGTTCCGGACCGGGGACTTCGCGGCCGACGCGGCGGCGGTGGTCGAGGAGCGCGGGCTGGGGCCCGCGGTCGTCATCGGGCACTCGATGGGCGGGCTGCACGCGTGGGCGCTCGCGGCGTCGCGGCCGGACCTGGTGGCGGCGGTCGTCGTGGAGGACGTCGTGCCGGACAACCGGGGGAAGAGCGTCGACGAGTGGCGCTGGTACTTCGACTCGTGGCCGGTGTTCGAGTCGTTGGCGCACGTGCGGTCGGTGGTGGACGTGCCGCGGGTGGAGGAGATGTTCGAGGAGCGCGAGGACGGGTGGCACCTGGTCGCGCGGGTGGAGGACCTGTACGAGATCGCCGCCGAGTGGGGCGAGCGGTCCTACTGGGACCTGGTGGACGCGGTGCGGTGCCCCATGCTGGTGATCGAGGCGGGCCGGGGCGGGATGCGGCCCGGGCAGATGGCGGAGGTCGCGCGGCGGACCGGCGCGTCGTACCTGCTGGTGCCCGAGTCCGGGCACGTCGTGCACGACCAGGCGCCGGAGGTCTACCGGGGCGCGGTGGAGGCGTTCCTGAGCGGGTCGGTGCCGCCCGTCTGAGTGTCGACGACCGCCACCTCGCGGACCTTGGCGCGCAGGGGCGTGACGGGGTGCAGGGCGGCGAACGCCCGGGTGACGTCCTCGTCGTCGCCTTCGAGGAGGGTGCAGCGCGGGGTCCAGCTGCCCGGCAGGTAGTGGGCGACGGGGTGCTTCACGCGGCCGGCGAGGACGTCGTGGACGGCGGAGTGGACGGCCAGCAGCTCGCCGTCCACGACCGCGGTCAGGTGCAGGTGGCCCTCGGTGGCGCCCAGGGCGTGCAGCCACAGGTCGGGCAGCCAGAGGCGGGACAGGTCCTCGCGCAGCTCGGCGCGCACCTTGGGGCCGATCGTGCCCGCGGCGGCGAACGCCAGGTGCGGCGGGTGCGGGTGGGTGGCGCCCGCGCGGCGCCGGAGGTCGCGGACCGCCCGGTCGGCCTCGGCGTCGAACAGCACGACCAGCTTGTGCATCAGTGCTCCCCGGGCAGCGCGAACAGCCCGTCGGCGGTCTGCTCCACGAGGCCGTCGACGAGCAGCGAGTGCAGGCAGCGGTCGCGCTGGCCCGCGTCCGCCCAGGCCAGGTCCAGCACGGCCTTCCCGACCGGTTCGGCGGTGCCGCGCAGGACGTCCAGCAGGCGGCCCCGGACCTGGCGGTCGGTGCCCGCGAACTTCTGCACGGCCTTCACCGGGCCGTCGTAGGCGGGGCGGCCGTCGCGCTGCCAGCGGCACGTGGCGAGGACGGGGCAGTCGGCGCACCGGGGCGTGCGGGCGACGCAGACCAGCGCGCCCAGCTCCATGAGGGCGGCCGAGTAGGTGGCGGCCCGGTCCTCGGGGAGCAGCGCCTCGACGTCCCGGAGGTCGCGGGTGGTGGAGGGCGGGCCCGCGTCGCCCGCGCCGTGCACCGCGCGGGCCACGACGCGCCGCACGTTCGTGTCGACCACCGGGACGGCCTGGCCGTAGGCGAAGGCGGCCACCGCGCGGGCGGTGTAGGCGCCGATGCCGGGCAGGGCGAGCAGCGTGTCGACGTCGTCCGGCACGACGTCGTCGTGCTCCCGGGCGATGGCCCCGGCGGCGGCGTGCAGGCGCAGGGCGCGCCGGGGGTACCCCAGCTTGCCCCACGCCCGGACCACCTCGCCCTGCGTGGCGGCGGCCATCGCGGACGGCGTCGGCCAGCGCTCCAGCCAGTCCCGCCAGATCGGCTCGACGCGGTTCACGGGCGTCTGCTGGAGCATGACCTCGCTGACCAGCACGCCCCACGCGGTGCACTCCGGGCGGCGCCAGGGCAGGTCGCGGGCGGTGTCGGCGAACCAGTCGAGCAGGGTCTCGGCGGGGAGGCTCATAGCGCCCGACAGTGTGTCAGACGACCCCGGCCGGCCGTGTCAGACGACCTCGGTCAGCTCGCCGGTGCGCACGTCGTAGACGAAGCCGCGGACGTTGTCCCGGTGGATCAGGAACGGGCTCTGCCGGACGCGGTTGACCGAGCCGCGGACGCTGTCCTTCACCTCGCGGAACGCCTCCACCGACCACGGCGGGCGCAGGCCGGAGTCCTGTTCCAGCTCGTCCTTGAAGTCGTCCTCGGTGACCAGCTCCAGGCCGCAGTTGGTGTGGTGCACCAGCAGGACCTCCCTGGTCCCGAGCTTGCGCTGGCTCAGGGCGAGCGAGCGGATCATGTCGTCGGTGACGACGCCGCCCGCGTTGCGCAGCACGTGCGCCTCACCCTGCTTGAGGCCGAAGATCTCGAACACCCGGATGCGGGAGTCCATGCAGGTGAGGATGGCGACCTGCATGGACGGCTTGGGCGACGAGCGGTCGCCCGGCACGATGTTGCCGAGTTCGGTGTTCCGGCGCAGCAGTTCGTCGATGGCGGTCATGGCACGCACCTCCCGTTTCCCCGGGATTGGAACCCGGGTCCCGCATGCCGGCAAGTGATTCGGGCGGAGATCACGTTCACCGCATCGGGCGACCGGCACCTGCCGCGGTGTTCCGGGCCGCGCGGTTACCGTTGATCGGTGATCGACCCCGCGGGCACGGACCCCGCCGCCGTGTACCGGCGGCGGCGGGTGCTGGCGGCCGGCGCGGCGGTGACCGCCCTGGTCCTCGTCGTGTGGCTGGTGGGCGTCCTCGTCGGCCGGGGCGACCCGTCGCCGGTCGCCGCGCACCCCTCCTCGTCGAGCCCGCCCCCGCCGGCGGAGACGCCGGTGGCCGCGTCGTCGTCCTCGTCGACCACCCCGCCCGCCCCGAAACCCTCGCCGCCGCCCGGACCGCCGCCGCCGTGCGAGGACCGGCAGGTGTCCGTGGTGGCCGAGGTGGACGCGCCGTCGACGCCCGCGGGGCGGGGCGTGGGGTTCACGATCGTGGTGTCCAACACGGGCGAGCTGCCGTGCGCCAAGGAGATCGGCCGCCGGGTGCGCGAGCTCGTCGTGACGACCGCCGACGGCGCGACGCGGCTGTGGTCGAGCAACGACTGCTTCGCCACGGCCGGCTCGGAGGTGCGCGTGATGTGGCCGGGGGAGCGGTTCACCTACGGCCTGCGGTGGCCCGGCACCACGTCGGCGCCGGGCTGCACCGCGGTCGAGCGGGTCGGCCCGGGCGACTACCTGCTGTCGGCGGTCGTGGCCGGCCTGGTGGGCGACCCGGTGGTCTTCCGGCTCACGTGACCGGCCGCCAGTTCAGGGCGGGCCCCAGGCCGGTGGCGATGTCGGTGAGGATCTGCGCGTAGTCGTCGTGCCCGAAGGTGAACGGCAGGGCGAACGCGACCTCGTCGACCAGCCGGAAGGCGGCGTGGGCGTGGAGGCGCTCGGCGATCTCGGCCGAGGTGCCGACGAAGTCCGGCGAGAACAGCAGCCCGGCCGGCCCCTGCGGGGTGCCCGTGCGGGGCAGCCGCTTCGCCGCGTACTCCTCGTAGCGGGCGCGCTGCGCGGGCGTGGCGCTGTCGGTGGGGATGACGACCAGGCCCTGCGAGACGCGCCCCCGCGGCCGGGCGGCGCGGTACGCCTCGACGAGGTCCGCCTGGATCGCGGCGAAGTCGGTCCGGCCGTCGGACTTCACGACGCTGCTCAGCAGCAGGTTCATCCCGTGCTCGCCCGCCCACGTGGCCGAGGCGGGGCTGCCGCCGCCGTACCAGAGGCGGTCGGCCAGGCCCGGTGAGTGCGGCTGGACGCGGCGGGAGAAGACCTCGATGCCCTCGGTGCCCTCGAAGTCGGTCGCCGGGGCGCCCCGGACGTGGTCGAGGAAGCGCTCGACGCGCCGGTAGCCGAAGTCCTCGGCGTCGTGGGTGTCCGGGTAGAGCGCTTCTTTCACCCGTTCGTAGTGCATCGGCGGGCCGACGCTGACCCCCGGGTTGAGGCGCCCGCCGGAGAGGACGTCGACCGTGGCCAGGTCCTCGGCGAGGCGCAGCGGGTTCTCCCAGCCGAGCGGGACGACGGCCGTGCCGAGCTCGATCCGGCGCGTCCGCTGCGTGGCGGCGGCCAGCACGGCGACGGGGGAGGAGACGCCGAACTGGAGGTGCCGGTGCCGGACCCAGGCGCTGTCGAAGCCGAGGTCCTCGCCGAGCCGGATGATGTCGAGCGTCGACTCGTGGCCCGCGCGGGGGTCGTCCTCGTCGAACAGGCCGATGGTGAGGAAGCCGAGCTTGCGGAGCGGTGCGTCGGGCAGCGGCATGCACCCGATTGTCGCAGCGTTCCGCGGGCGGTCCACGGGGTGGAACGGCCGGCTCCCCGAGGGGGCCGGTCCCCGGTGAGGAGGACCGGGACCCCGGGGTCAGCCGGTCACGGGCCGAACCAGCGCTCCTCGGCGGTGCCGCGGGGGGCGGCGGCGGTGGAGCCCTCGACCAGTTCCGTCGACAGGGTCACCGCGCGCGGGCGGGAGCGCTCGGCCGAGTCCAGGAGGAGCTTGCCCGCCGCGCGGCCCTTCTCCAGGACCGGTTGGCGCACGGTCGTCAGGCCCGCCTGCTCGGCTTCCCGGATGCCGTCGAAGCCGGTGATGGTCAGGTCCTGCGGCACGCGCAGGCCGCGGCGCTCCGCCTCGGTCATCGCGCCCAGGGCGAGGATGTCCGAGGTGCACACGAGCGCGGTGATCTGGGGGTCGCGGTCCAGCAGCTGCGCGGCGGCGGAGGCGCCGGAGGCGATGGTGTGGTCGAAGCGCTCCACGACGGGCACGTCCGTCCACTCGACGCCGACCGCGCCGAACGCCTGCGCCAGGCCGGCCAGGCGGGACCGCTGCACGTGGAAGTGCGCGGAGCGCTGGCGGACCGGGTCGACGAAACCGTCGTTGCGGTCGCGGTTCAGGCGCATGCACACGACGCCGACGCGGCGGTGGCCCAACGAGATCAGGTGCTGCGCCATCGCGTGCATGGCCGCCTGGTCGTCGATGCCCACCCGGTCGACGTTGTCGAGGTCCGGCTGGTCGCACAGGACCGTCGGCACGGGGCGTTCGAGGACCGCCGCGAGGTGCGGGTCGTCGTCCGGCACGGAGTAGACGACGAAACCGTCGACCCCCGCGCGGTGCACGGCCGCCACGTCCTCGCGCTCGGGGTTCGCGGGCACGAGGAGCAGGCCGGTGCCGGCGTCCTCGCAGGCCAGGGCCAGACCTTCGAGGAACCCGATCGCCGCCGGGTCGCGGAAGGCGTAGGACAGGTTCTCGGTGAGCAGCAGGCCCACCGCCCCCGCCTTGCGGGTCCTCAGGGAACGGGCCACCGGGTCGGGCCCCGGGTACCCGAGTCGTCTCGCTGTCTCCAACACCCGGCGTCGCAGCTCCGGTGAGAGCTGGTCGGGACGGTTGTACGCGTTGGACACCGTTGTCCGGGAGACACCCAGCTCCGCCGCCAGTGAGGCGAGCGTCGCGGGGCGTCGCACATGCATCGACCGCGCCATGAAGTGACCGTAACGGTTCAGAACCAATTACAGAAGTGGGGGTGACCGGCGTCCCTCAAAAACACCATCGGCGCAGGTGGTACTACGTTACCTCGGAGTACATTGGTCTAAACCAATGAGGGTGCGGCGGACGACTCGCGCACCACGAGCCGGGGTCGGAAAACGCGCGTGTAATTGCCGGCCGGGCGCCTGCGCCGATCGGGGTCCAGGCGGTGCACCAGCTCGTCCACCGCCGCCGCCGCCATCTCCTCGATCGGCTGCGCCAGGGTGGTCAGCGACGGCGAGCAGTACGACGCCAGCGGGATGTCGTCGAACCCCACCACGGACAGGTCGCCGGGCACCGACAGGCCGCGCCGGTGCGCCTCCCGCAGCACGCCGATCGCCATGTGGTCCGACGAGCAGATCACCGCCGTCGGCCGCACGGTGTCCAGCAGCGTCGCCACCGCCGCCGCGCCGCCCTCCGGCCCGAACGGCCCGTGCGCCACGAAGTCCGACGTCGCGGGCAGCCCGTCCTCCTCCAGCGCCGCCGCCCACCCGGCGCGCTTGAGCCGCGACGGCAGCGACCGCGCCGGGCCCGACACGAACCCGATCCGCCGGTGCCCCAGCTCCACCAGGTGCCGCGTCGCCGCGTACCCGGCGTGCTGCTCGTCCACGGTCACGTCCGGCACGTCCAGCGACGGCGTGGCCCCGTTGAGGAACACCATGTGCACGCCGTCGGCGATCAGCTTCGCGTAGTACGACGGCCGGGGCGCCTGGCCCAGCGGCACCTCGACGTTGGTGATCTCCGGCGACACGAACACCATGCCCTCGACGCCGCGCGCGAGCAGCATCCGGACGTACTCCTCCTCGCCCATCGCGGCCGAGCCGGTGGCGCGGGTGTTGCACAGCAGCGACGAGTACCCCAGCCGGGCCGCGCGCACCTCCAGCGCCTCGGCGAACGCCGGGAACACCGGGTTGGACAGCTCCGGCACCAGCAGCCCGATGACGCCGGTCCGCTGGAGCGCGCCGAGCCCGCGCGGTGTGTAGGGCATCTCGGCGAGGACCGCGAGCACGCGTTGGCGCGTCTCGTCGTTCACACCCGCACGGCGGTTGAGCACCCGGCTGACCGTGGAGATGCTGACCCCGGCTGCCCTGGCGATCTCGGACAGACCGGACACAGTGCGCCTCCTCGCGTGGGATGTGGTGACGTGCAGCCTGCCGCCAGCGGCAAATTTTTGCAACGCCCATCACGGTTTCGCCCGTACAGGTGCGGCCGTTACGGCTTGGTTACCGTCCTGCCCTTGACCCGGCCCTGGTCGGCGGGATGAAATCCGCGTCAACAATTTCGCAAGTTCTTGCAAGAGCCTTCATCGCCGATGAAGGGCAGCATGGAGGGACGACAGCAACGATGCGACGTACCACCCTCGTGACCGCGGTGGCGGCAGCCTCCGCCCTCGTCCTCACCGCGTGCGGTGGTGGCGACGGCGGCTCGGCGTCCGGCGACTCCGGCGAGATCACCTTCTGGGACACCAGCGGCCCGAACGAGAGCCCGGTGTTCGCCAAGATCGCGCAGGACTGCGCGACCAAGGGCGGCTACAAGGTCAAGACCGAGACCGTCGCCTTCGACCAGGCGCTGAACAACTACCGGACCGCCGCGCAGGGCGGGCAGGGCCCCGACGTGTTCCGCGCCGAGGTCGCCTGGGTGCCGCAGCTGGCCAAGCTCGGCTACGTCGTCGACCTGACCGGCACCGAGCTGGCCACCGACACGTCCGACTTCCTGGAGACCCCGCTCGGCTCCACGAAGTTCGAGGGCAAGACCTACGGCGTCCCCCAGGTCACCGACTCGCTGGCCCTCTTCTACAACAAGAAGCTGCTGGCCGACGCCGGTGTCGAGCCGCCGAAGACGTGGGACGAGGTCAAGGCCGCCGCGGCCAAGCTCGGCGGCGAGAAGACGATCTTCATCAACAACGACGCGTACTACGCGCTGCCGTTCATCTACGGCGCGGGCGGCGACCTGGTCGACGCCGACGCCAAGAAGATCGTGGTCAACTCGCCGGAGAACGTGAAGGCGCTGGAGACCGCCAAGGGCCTGCTCGACGCCAAGGCCGCGTCCACCGCGCTCGACCCGGCGAACTCCTACAACAACATGCAGGCCGCGTTCACCTCGGGCGAGGTCGCCATGGTCGTCAACGGCCCGTGGTCGGTCGCCGACTACCTCAAGGGCGCCGCGTTCACCGACGCCGCCAACCTGGGCATCGCGCCCGTGCCCGGCGACACCGCCGGCGAGGGTTCCGCGCCGGTCGGCGGGCACGACTACGTCATCCGCCAGGGCACCAAGGCCAAGGACTCGTCGGTCAAGTTCATCGCCTGCATGAGCGGCGTCGAGTCGCAGGTCGCCGTGGCCAAGGAGCTGGGCCTGCTGCCGACCCGCAAGTCGGCCTACGAGAACGCCGACGTCAAGGCCAACGCGGTCGTGTCCGCGTTCGAGCCGGTCGTCACCTCCGCGCACCCGCGCGCCTGGATCCCCGAGGGCGGCCAGCTGTTCGACCCGCTGAAGATCGCCTACGCCGACGTGCTCGCCGGCAAGAAGGACGCCAGGACGGCGCTCGACGAGGTGGCCAAGTCCTACAAGGACACCGTCGTCACCGAGTACACCGTCGGCTGATCGCGCCCCCGCGCGGAC
>NZ_JBPKJK010000046.1:0-59268 GCF_051756985.1 Saccharothrix sabaoui | reverse complement strand
CGGGTGCCGGGCGACGACGACCGATGGTGCGGGTGCCGGGACGACGACCACGCTGGTCGTCGTCGATCCGGCCTGAGGGCTGGTGGGATTCGGCGCCGACGACGACGGGGTTTCCGTCGAGCGGGAGGTCGTCGTGGTCGGCGTCGGCTTGGACGTTGTGGGCTTGGGCGTTGTGGTCGTGGGCTTCGGCGACGTGGTCGTCGTCGGATTGACGGTCGTCGTGGGGCTGGTCGTAGTGGGCTTGGTCGTCGTCGTGGATGGCGGGACGCTGATCCCTGCCGCCTGGGCCGATGCGCCGGTCGTGGCCAGCAGGGTGGCGGTACCTGCGATGAGCGCACCGGCGGCCATCCCGGCCAACGTGATGCGGGCAGACCTCGTGGTCACTGGATCTCCTTATGACTGAACGGTTTGAGGCCGGCGTCGGCGTCTTGCCGACTACTTGATCAGCACGGTGGTGCCCGCAGGAATGGGGCTTCCGCCGTGGGATGTGGTCAGGGTGTGCAGTGCGTCGGCGGGAACCCGGATGCAGCCGTCGGAGCCGGCGACGCCGAAGACGGCCGGATCCGGCCAGCCGTGCACGCCGATGGTTCCGGGCCCTCCGCCATAGGTGGTGTAGGTGTCGGAGTGCGCACCCAGCGCCAGAAGCACCGGGGTGTATGTCGCGGCGGGATCGCGGATCGCGGCGATCACGAACGTGCGCCCGTGGGGCGTGACCGAGTTCGCGGCGCCGATGCCCACCGTCCACCGGCCGATCTCGCGACCGTGCTGGTGCAACGTCAGCGAGTAGTCCGCCCGGTCGACCGTGACCAGGTACGGCGTCGCGGCGAGCGTGATGTCAGACCCCAGGTGCAGCCAGGCCACGCTGTTGTTGGGCCTCGACGGCAGAGCGACCATGGCCCAGTCCGTTCGTCGCTCCAGGACCGGCAACCAGGTATCGACCTGGGCACGCGTCGGTTCGATGCCGATGGGCTGGGTGCTGGACACCGCGGCGACGGGGTCGCCACCCGGTGTTGCGTACGCCGCCACGATGCGCGTGGGATGCGCGACCGTGCCGTCGGGTATCTGCTCTGGTGCCGGGTCGCGCGGCGCATCGGGCACCTCGGTGAACACGTCCGCCGGCGGCAGCACAGCCAACTGTGCCTCGGATACCGGCCGAGGCTGCGGTGATGCATCGTGACCGGCCGCTGCGTCGGCGGCCGGTTCCGGTTCTCGACCGGCCGAGTGACCGGGGATAGTCTGACCGTGCCCCCGGTCCTCGGTGGCCGTGAGAACGAGTGCGGCCACGGTCAGGACGGCCAGCGCGAACCCGCCGAGGAAGACTCCTCGGGCTCGTCGTGGGACCACGTTTCCGGGGTCGTTCGTCCTGCCGTGGCGCACGATGGTCACCTCCTCTGTCATGGTTGGACTAAGTGGACAGTTGGGATGGAGCGGAGTTGGTGCGCCGGACGCCCCCGACAGCGGCGGTGCACAGGTGGACTTGTCAGCAACCGCGGCCGTTGTAGTAGGCGTAGGTGATCAGTCCGCCCTGGAGTGACGGGTGGGTGGACAGGTTGGTCGTGCCGGGCCAGACGCAGATCGAGCGGGTCGCGCCCGCGCCCCACCAGAACTCCACGTTGATCGAGATCCGTCCGGAGCCGCAGTGGACGTAGTAGGCGTTGCGGTTGGGCGCGTACCAACCGCATGCCTGGGCCGTCACGCCTTCGGTACCCGCCTGGGCACGGGCCGGAGCCGCGAGCTTGCCCTCGTCCTGGATCTGCGATCCGGGCAGGGTCACACCAGCCTCCGTCTGGATCTGCGAACCGGGGGCGCCTGGGTGCGCCTGGATCTGGGACGCCGAACTGCCGGCCGAGGTGGGCCCGTACGGGCCGCCCATGGCGATCTGTGCCGAGGCGCTTCCCGCGGTGACGGCCAGCGACAGCCCGAGTGCGATGCCGAACACGCCGAGCAGGCGCAGGATGAACGTGCGTGTCATCGGTTTCCTTTGCTTCCGGTGGGGAAGGTGTGCCGCGCCGCTCGCCGCGCCCCCAGGGGGATTTGGGCCTGAGCGGCGGCGCGGCACACCCCGCCGGTCGGAAGTGACCGGCAGTCTGGTGCCCACCCGCCATCCGGCGGTGAGGCTCCGGCCCTCAGTCGGGGCCGGTGGTCTGTGGTTGTCACGGAGCGGGGCGCTTGGTGAGCGCGAGCCGGCACTCCGCGGCCTACGCAGTTGTTGCCGCCGAGTGGGTCAGCGTGCGGTCGGAACCAGGCGCTCTGCCCAGAACGCCCGCACCGGGCCGCAGGACGTCGCGCCCACGGGCGGGATGTGCCCGGTGACCTCGATCTCCTGCCGTGGCGGGCGTTGACCCGCTCGGGCCTGCCGCTCGCCGTCGTCTGCGGCCGTGCCCGTGAGCTGGAAGCGTTGCCCGCTGGGCAACTCCAACACGACGCAGCCGGGTTGACGGCCGGTCCACTCGACACTGCCGACGACGCTGACCATCGATCCGCGCGCCTGCGGCGGCGGGATCACCACCGCGGTCCTCACCTGCGGATCGGGACGCTCCGGATCCGCTGACTTCGAGTCGACGACGTCTCCCGGTTGCGTGGCCGCGCAGGCCACCGTCGCAACGAGGACGCTCGACATTCCCAGCGCGGCGGACCTCCGTCGGTGGCGCTTCATCGCAGGTCGCCTTCGTCGGTCGGGACTCCGACGTCCCAGAACATCGAGTCCGTCAGCGGCACCGTCGGCTCCCGCGTCCGCCACAGCGACGCTGCGTGGACCGTCCCGGCAGCCGCGATCAACGAGTTCGGCTGCGCCATCCGCGGTGCCAACTCGTCGAGGACGGCGTGGGCGGTGTCGCGGGCGAAGTCCCGTCCCAGCAGCCAGATCCGCGTCGGCACCCCCGCACCGCGCAGGACGGCGTAGATCTCCTGGGTGGCCGGCAGGTAGCCCAGCACCCACTGACCGCAGCGATCCGGTTGCAGGGCAGAGGACAGGTCGTCGTCATCACCGTCGCGGCGCCAGGCCCAGCCCCACTCCTCGACACCATCCAACGCGAAGACGCCAAGGCCAGTGACGGTCGCCCTGCGGGGGTCGAGGGTGAGGAAGGTGGTCTCGTCGTCGAAGACCATCACCTGGGCCGGCAGGTCCGGTGACAGGCGCCAGCCGTCGGCGGCCGACCGCAGCGGACCCGACGGCGGGTCCAGCCCGATCACGAAGTCGCGGAGATCCTCGGCCAGGGCACGTGCGTTCTCCAGCTCCCGCACGGCCTCGGTGTGCTCGTCCACCGCCCGCTTCAGCGCGCCGACGTCGGGCTTGATCGCGGATCGGATCGTCGTGATGCGCCGCTCCGCGTCGTCGGTCCGTTCCAGCGCCTCGGCCGACTCACGCCGCAGCGTTGCTTCCAGCAGCAGCAGATCGTTGGCGGCATCGGTGGTCAGAACTTGGAGCGTCCCGTCCCTGATCAGGCGGTCGCTGATCGTCTGCGGCACCGGATCCGCCCGGTGTCCCAGCAGCACCAGCAGCTGCCCTTCCACGGTGTGCCGCCATCGTGCACGACGTGTCTCCACCTTGTTCCCCCTGTTATCCACCCGTCAGCAGGGCGCGTACAACCGCTTGACCCGACTTCGTTCGACGGCCGTCCCCCTGGCAGTCCACGAGCGATTAATCCTTCGAGCGCGAACAAGCCGACACATGCAGACGAGTTCCGCGTCATCGCGACAGGCCATTGACCATGTCCACATCCGTCAGGTTCGCCGCAACAGGTGACCCCGTTGCCGGTAGAACAATGACACAAACCCCCTCATCACGTCACGAGAAAAGTTGAAACAAGGCAGAAATAGCCTTCTGACCTGCGCCAACGCCCACACCTGGACGCGGTCTGATATTTCTTCGAGTGAAATCCTTTCAATGTACGAAAAGGACGGGTTCCGCTAGATTGAATCTTTCGCCACGCGCGCCGCAAGGACGTTTTCGACTGATGAAAACATTCCCCGTAGCACGTGGAGTCCGCTATGGTGCTCAGCGCGCGGCCGGCGTCCCCCTTGCTAGTCGATGTTTTCGCACAACGAAATCCGAAAGGGGACAGCCATGCGTGATGCGATGTCGACTTCCGTCGGCCCGCCCGTCCGATGCGAGGTCACGTCACCAACCACGATTGCGCGGCGAAGCAGGGCCGGACAGGTGCGGGCATGACCAGCGCCGACCGTCGGATCACGGCGCAGAGAGCGAGATTCATCCGCTTGGTAGCCGGAACGGTCGCGATGGGGTTGGGCATCGCGCTGCTGGTGCGTGCCCGGCTCGGCCTGCTGCCGCTGGACGTCCTGCACGCGGCGATCAGCAGGCACACCGGGTGGACGATGGGCGGCGCTTTCCTGGCAGTCCAGGCGGTTCTGCTGCTGGCCTACCTGCCGCTGCGGGTGCGGCCGGGCGTGGGGACGGTCGTCGCCGCGACGGTTCCGGCGGTCGTGTGCGACGTGGCCTTGGCGCTGCTGCCGGATTTCGCCTTGGTGTGGCGCCTGGCGTTGTTCCCGCTCGGCGGCGTGCTGTTCGCACTGGGGATCGCCCTGTACCTGGGTGCCGGGATCGGCGCACTTCCTCGTGACGGCCTGATGCTGGAGCTGCACCGCCGACGGCCGTGGCTGCGTCCGGCGGCGATCCGGGTCGTCGCGGACGTCGCCTGCCTGCTGGTGGGCTGGCTTGCCCTGGGACCAGTGGCCGCGGTGACCGACGGAACCGTGGGTCTGGGCTCTGTGCTGTTGGCGGGTCTGCTCGGACCGGTCATCGCGATCCTGCTGCACCGGACCGGGCGCTTCGCCGCGCCCGGGGAGTCCTCACAGGACGGACAGGCATCCCGGGCCGGCAGCCAAACATGTTCCTCACGCGATTGCCAGCGCGAGTTGGTCACGCAGCCCTTTCGGCCGGCAGCGAGCAACGACGTCATGCGGGACGACTCGCGAACACCCGCGACCCAAACCCTCGACGGCGTATCGGTCGTCGACCTCGCCCACCACCTCAAGCGCTGACCTCTCGGCGCGCCTTCACTCACCTGTAGGGAGATCCATGTTGCGCGGCCCTGTTCGGGCCGTCCTGCTGCTGTGCGCTGTGGCGCTCGCGGCAGTGGCGTGCACCGGTTCACCATCCGACCAGTCGACGTCCACCTCGACGCACGACCCGAACCCCTCCGCGCAGGCGGAGGTCCACCCGGCCATCCCAGAGGACCTGCGCCCGGCGGCAGAGGCCTACTCCCGCTACCGGGAGATCGACGCCTGCGCACTGCACGACCCGGCGGCGGCCGAGAAGGCGTCCGGGGAAGGCAGCACCGGCGACGAGCTGATGCCCAGCGACGACGGCTTCAACACCTGCACCCTGCGGCTGCACAAGTCGGAGTTCGACTCCACGTGGACGATGTACCTGCACGTGGCGCAGGAGTACGACGCCGCGCTGCGGCGCGAGGCCGCGCCCGAGCAGATCGGCGGCGTCGAGTTCTACGTCAAGGAGGAGGGCGCACCTCAACCCTCCTGCGAACTGGCCCGCCCCCTGGACGACACCTACGCGGTCGTGCTCGATGTCCACCCCGACAACCGCGACAACGTCGTGCGACCGGTGTGCGACTTCGCCCGCGACTACGTCGGGCAGCTCGCGGACCGGTGGCGCGACCTGCCACGCCACGGTTCGGACCGCACCCAGCCCGCCCTGCCGCTGGCGCTGCGCGACCCCTGCCAGGCGCTCACCGCCGTGGTCGACGACCTGGGCGCGGACGCGGAGATCCAGCCGCACGAGGTCTACGAGTGCAGCATCATCCCCGGCGCCGGCGGCACGGTGAACCCCAAGAGCAAAGCCGGGGTCGGTGAGATCACCGTCGTGTTCGGCGTCGACGAGGACCCCGCACGCAACCTGACGATCTCGCCCGACGAGTACCGGGCCGTGGACATCGCCGGGTACAAGGCGGTGACGGGTACCCGCGCCGGGCAGTGCCGCACAGTGGCGGTCTGGGATTCGGACACCACGATCGTCGAGAATCACCAGGACGACGACGCGCTACCTGCGGTCCAGGTTATCCAGGTCGACACCCCTGACTGCGAACAGCAGTCCCAGGCACTGGTCGAGAAGATCCTCAACGCGGTGGGCAAGCCGTGACCCGCCCCCGCCCGCTCGGCACCATGCTTCTGGCGGCGGTCATGGCACTATCGGCCTGCACCACCACCATCGGCGGCACCGCGCGCCCCCACACACAACCCACCCCGGACAACCCTCAACAGGCCGTGTGCAGTCGTGCGCCCGACCCGGACAGCTGCGCCGAGTTCCAGCGCACCGAACCGGCCAAGGGCCAGCAACTGTTCCAAGCGTGGGCCGAGGACGAGGCCGCCAGCACGCAGATGCTGTGCAGCGCGCTGCCCGACCAAACCTGGCAACAGTGGCTGGGCGAGGGCTTCTACCGCTACGTCAACGACTCCTCCTGGTGCGAACTGTGGTCCGACGACAACCAGGTCGCGATCAAACTCGGCCTGTTCGGAGCCGCGCCCCTGCGCGAGTACCTGACCCGGTTCCAGTCCGACCCGGGCATCGCCGCGCTCACCCACCAGGTGCAGATCGCCGGAGTACCGGCCATGACCACCGGCCTGGCCACCGACTCCGACGGCATCGGACGCGACGGCGAGCAGATCACCCTGGCCCCACACGGCGACGCAGGCAAGCCCGGCGTGCTGCTGATCCACCTGGAGCTGCACCCGCCACGCGGCAAACCGTCCAACACCCCGGTCGACCGCAACCGCATCGGGTTCCGCGACCACCTCGCCGGCGCGCTGCTCGGCGCGCTCTACCCGCGATGACCCTTCCACCGACACGGAGACCAGCCATGCGCACCACCATCGCGGCACTGGCCCTGGCCACCGCCGCATCAGCAGCGATGACGTTGACCTCCTGCACCACCACCGTCCCCGGCACCGCCACCCCGGCCGGTGCCACATCAGAAACCGCAGGATCGTCGACCGCGGTCACGACTCCCACCCCAGGCTCGGCGACACCGCCGGGGTCGGACCGGCCCGACGCGCCCATCACCCTCGGCGACCTCGATCAGCGCGTCGACGCCGCGAGCGTCGGCGCCCCCTACGACCCCTGCTCCATCGGCTGGGCAGCCTTCCCCGCCGAGGTACGCCCGACCAAAACCGACGCCAAGCCATCGCTGCGCCCACCGCGCGACAACGACGCCTTCGCGATCGCCTGCCGTTACGACAACGGCGACACCGTCGAAGCCACCGTCGACGAACAGGGCAACGCCAGCAGCAACACCGGCCGGGACTTCCTCGCACTCATCGTCTGGGCACGCCCCGACAAGATCTCGACCAACCCCGCCGACCACCCAGGCTCCTCGGCCACCACCTACGGCGGCAAACAGGGCGTGCTCAAGCCCGGCAAGGACCGCAAGGGCAATGCCATGTGCACCGCGATCATCCAACTCGCCAACGGCGTGGGCGGCGTCAGTCTGACCAACGGGCGGTTCCCGGACATCGACACCTGCTCCATCGCCCGCACCGTCGCCGACAAGATCGCGGCGACCGCACCGTGACCCGACCGCAGGTCCGTGTCCACGCCCTGTCCGGGGACGTCACCGTCGACGTCCCCGGACAGGAGCCGGACACGGCGACCGAGACCACCCAGCCCATGCGCCCCCTGACACCGGCACGTTCGCGGATGCTCACCGCGCTACGCAGTCCGTCAATGCTGCTCGCCGCCGGCCTCGTCGTGCTGGTCGCCCTGGTGCTGCTGCTACGCGGCCATGACGACAACACGGCCACGACGCGCCCAGTAGTCACCGCCACCACGACGGTCATGGTCGACACCACGTCGACCGAGGCGGCCACACCCAGCACAACCACGCCCACTCCGGACCCCGCGGCGATCGCTCCACGCCCCCTCGCCGAGGACCAGCTGGACCAACTTCCACTCGCCGTGGTCGGACAGTCCCTACCGCACGCGCCCGAAGACCCGGACCCCGCCTCCGACCCAGGCCCCGAGGTGTTGCACCCGACCGCAACGACGGCCGTCTACGACGCTCCCGGTGGGCAACCCTTCGCACGCCTGCCGGTCAGACAGGTCTTCACCCCGACCTGGGTGCCGGTCGTGCAGCATCAGCCGGGCTGGGCCCGGGTCCTGCTGCCCACTCGCCCTCTCGACGGCGGCATCGCACCGACCGGTTGGCTGTACCTGGACCAGACCGTGGTCCTGTCGCAGTCGGCGCACCGCGTCGACATCGACCACACCACCGGCAGCGCGACCGTGCTGGCCCGATTGAGCCGCGTCACCACCGACAGCGGTCCACCGGATCCGACACCGGTCCCGGCCACCCGGCCGCGCACGTTCATGGCCATCACTCCCGCAACCATCGACGGCGGCTGGCTGGCCAGGATCTGGCAGCCACTGCTGATCAACAGCGACCGGATCTGCACCGGCATGCTCGGCACCCTCGTGATGCCCGCCCTGTCCCAGGTCTCCCCGCTCGGGCAGTCGGACGGTCAAGGGTGCGTGCCGACACCCGACGGCCTACGCGGACCGCTGTCGTCGGTCACCGCCGGAACGGTCGTGCTGCAACGCTGAACGGCACCCGTCGACCCGACGTGATCGATCACGGTTCCCGGCCTGCGGCTTAGCCGGTCCACGGCGACGAACACCACCCGAGACGGACGCAGACCCGGCACGGTGCCACAGCAACCCTGCGAACAGTCCGGCCGCGACCGCCAGCGCGACCGGCCACAGCTCCATCGCGAACAACGCCAGCAGCACGTCCGTCGCGCCGATCACAGCGAAGACCCCGGCCAGCGCCCGCACTTGCATCGCGGTCGCCGTGCCGGGGTCGTCGTCCTGTCTCACACGAACGCTATCGGACCACCCCGCGTGGTTCGTTACCACACGTCACCATGCTGTGGGCCGGTCGAGACGTTGTCCATCGTGTGCAGCACCTCGCCGAAGCACCACACGACGACGCGCAGCAGCCACACCAACCCCTCGTTGCGGCTGTCGGTATCGGTCACGTCCAACAGCCCCCCGGCCGACCCGCGCACCAGCGCGTGATCGTCGGCGAGTGCCGCTTCGACCGCCTGCCCCGCCAAGCCCAAGCCCGAGTCGCTCCGGTCGAAGCCCTCCAGCACACCACCACAGTGCCCGCAGCGTGTGAACAGCGCCGAAGTCAACGGCTCACCCGAGTCGGGCAGGCACGCGACCGCCGCCTCGATCATCCACACCAGAACATCGTCCAACTCCCCGGCGTCCACGTTGGTCCGAAGCGCCCTGACCGCTCCAGTGTCGCCCCCGACCAGCCCGGCGCGCACCACCGCCTCCGTGATGCGCCGGAAGCGTTCCTTCGCCGACCGGCCCGCAAACTCGCCACCAGCGCTCCCCGCACGCCCCCACAACCCGGCTCGGGGTACCACCGCGGCCCTGCCGGCAAAGTGGGCGGACGGCTGAACAGTCGCGAAACGGCTCCGATGCTCGGTGTGCGGGTAGGAAGCGCCGTCCGTCAGTTCGAGGTGCATGCGTGTTCCGGCCCTGTCGTCTCCGACCACTCTGACCACACGGGGCCGAGGGTGTACCGACCGGACTCCTTCTCCAGAGCCCCCAGCTGCACCAGGGTCTTCGCCAGTCGATAGGTGGTGGGCAACGGCAGCCGCGCGGCGCGGCTCATCTCGGTCAGGTTCAACGGCCGCGCGCCGCTGGCGACCTGCTCCAACACCTGGAACGCCCGCTCCAGCACCGACCCTCGGCCGCCGTCACCGACCGCGTCGTCCGCTCCATCGCTCTCCGACACCACTTCCTCGTCCGCTTGCGGTTCCCGTTGTGCACGGTCAGACCGCCAGTCCCTGCTGCGCCCCTCACTGGTGAACGACACGTGTTCCCTCCCTCGTCCTGCACGCGACCAACCCTTCGGTGATCGCCGCCCGTTACGGTCTGGATAGGCATGACGCGCCGTTCGCGGCGCGCCGGACCTCACCTCGGGACACCCCCGGCGTCCCGGCCTGCCGGATGACGGGGCACGAGATGGTGACGACGGCTTCCGCATCGCCGTCAGCGCCCGCACCACGCGTGCCGGGTATCCAGCACGCACCCGCGGATTCATGACCACACGGCATTGTCGGAGCACGATCACCGGCGCACACCCGCGCCCTTCGAACAGACATGTGTGGCACCGCGGCCCGGATGGTCAATGCAACCTCTCGACTGCCGGACCTGTGCGGTGTCACCCACGTCACTCCTTGCATCGCCACGTCGTCACGATCCCGCCGGCATCCATCCGATGCCACAGTTCAGACGCAACGCCCGGAGGCATCACCCCTGCCTGTCAACAGGCGAAAGCATATGTCATCAATATTCCATGTCAACGTGAACGGAGTTTCAGGGCGCTTTTTTTCGAGTGGGGGCGCTTACCACTTAGGCACGTAGTTTTGGGCGCAACCAACACGTAGGCGACAGCCCTGTGTCCACGTAACAGCAGCTCCCTACCGTCTCTACGGGCGCCTGTGCGCACATGGAGCGACCTTCCAGCAGCAGCGCGTGAAATTCCGTCGAAACTCCATCGGCACGCACCCCCTTAAAACATGGCAGCGCGGCCTACGACGTCGCATTCACATGTGAAAGCCGGTCAGCCGACTGTCCCGCCTTGCGGGAGAAGCCGAAGCAGTACGTGCACGGGAGTGCTTCTACGTGGCTCGTGGAGAAGCTACGTAGCTTTTCTAGTCGCACTACGTGGTTCCACTAAGTGCTCCAGCGGAGCACTACGTGGTCCCTCTAAGTGCCCTAGCGGAGCACTACGTGGTTCCACTAATAGCGCATCCCTGTCAACTTATCGATACTTACCCTAAATAACGAGATCCGCGCCTCTGCGTGCAGGCGCGGAACTTCACGACACACTGGGGACTGGCAATGCACACCGACACGACGCACGTCCGCCTCTTCGAGGAGGACTACTGGCAGCAGGCACTGGAAGTGGGGGACGCACTGCGGGCCAGCGAGCCCGTGCACCGCGCCGCGGTGGGCGGGTACCTGCCCGTGTGGATCATCAGCCGCTACGCCGACGCGCGACGCGCCCTGACCGACCCCGACCTGAGCAAGGACGCCGCCCTCATCCGCCCGGTCCTGGAGCAGCACCTGCACGCCGCAGGACTACCGACCGAACTGTCCGGGATGTTCCGGCCGCACATGCTGTTCCAGGACGAACCGGCCCACCGACGTCTGCGTCGCTTGCTGGCCGACAAGTTCACCCGCACGCGGATCGAACAACTCCGCCCCAGGGTGCTGCACCTGACCAGAACGTTGATCGACGCGCTACCCGCCGACAAGCCGTTCGACCTGGTCGACAGGCTCGCCTTCCCGCTTCCGCTCACCGTGATCTGCGAACTGATGGGCGTACCGGCACAGGATCATGAGGCACTGCGGGACTGGACCGCAGCGCTGATGGACGACAACCCCTCGCGCCTGCTCCCGGCCTCCCTGGCGATGGAGGACTACTTCACCGAGCTGATCCGCTCCAAGCGCACACGATCCGAAGACGATCTCCTCTCGGCTTTGCTCCGGGGCTCGGGTGCCGACCGTCTCGACGACGAGGAGCTGATGGGCACGATCTTCCTAATCATCGTCGCCGGACACGAAACGTCCACCAACGCCATCACCAAGGCCGCACGGTGGCTCATGGCCGACTCCCGGCTGTGGCGCCATCTCGCGGACAACCCGCACAAGACTGCCCAGGCGATCGACGAGGTGTGGCGGTTCGACTCGCCGGTACGCATGGCGACCCACCGGGTCACCGCGGCACCGGTCGTCTACGGTGGCGTCGAGATCCCGGCCGGCGAGATCGTCTTGGTATCGCTGATGAGCGCCAACCGCGACCCGGACGCCTTCGACGACCCGACCACACTGGACATCGACCGCAGGAACGCACGCCGACACCTGTCCTTCGGCCACGGCATCCACCACTGCCTGGGAGCACCCCTGGGCCGCATGGAAGCCGAGATCGCACTACGCGAATTCATCGCCCGCTTCCCGCGCGCCCGGCTCGCGGTCGAATCCGACCGGCTCCCAGCACAGCGCAGCGCCATCATGGCCGGCATCGAGGAACTACCCGTACTCGGCGGCCGACCATAGACAGCCGGGCGGGCGGCGACACGATCGGCGTCGTGTCGCCGCCGTCCCGATCACGCACCGGCCAGGCCGGCGGCGACCTCGTCCGCCGACAGGCCCAAGAACCAGTTACGGACACCCTTGCGATCCTTGACCCCACGGCTCGGGTCTTCGGCGACGAGCTTGCCGATGATCTTCGACACATGGACCTCCACCGTGCGGTGGGACAGCCCTCCCAAGGTCTCGCCGATCTCCCTGTTGCTCATGTCCTTCGCCACCAGTGAAGCGACCAGGAACTCCTGCTTGGACAGATCCGCCGGACGGCGGACGTTCATGATCGGCCGCGGCCGGAGATCATCGGCCAGGGCCATCACCGCGTCGGCGGCAAGGCGCTTGCCCAACGCGACATTGATGTCGAACTCCTCGTCACCCAGCTCGCTGCGAGCCTTGTCCTCCGCCCTCTGCTGCACGCGGAGCCACGGAAGAAGTCCTTCGATCGACGCGTTGGTCAGCTTGCGAGCGGCAAGGGCCGCGCCCATCAACTGCGCGCCGTGCTCGTGGTCGCCGAACTCGACGGCGATCAGGAACAGCAGCCACTTCGTCCACGCAGGCCCCCAGGTGTCGCCGATCGCGTGCTGGATACGCAGTGTGCGTTGAGCGAGCACCATCGCCTCGCTGGGGCTGCCGTGCAGCAGTTCGGCCAGCGCCAGCGTCCACAGAGCCCACGAGATCGACCACGTGGCTTCGGCCTTCTCCGCGGTGACCAACAGCCGTCGGCACCAGGGGAACGCCGTATCGCCATCGGTGAGGAACGCAGCGCTCATGGCGCCGAACATCAGCGCCATGAAGGCATCGGCCTCGCTGCCCGCTGCCAGGAACGCGTGTTCCGCCTGTCGATAGCCCTCCACAGAGCCTCGCGCGCGTTCGGGATCTCGTTCGGCCAGCCACAGCCTCGTCGCCCGCGCGTACAGCAGCGGAGGGAACGTGTCCTCACAATTCAGCGCGCGTGCCCCGTCCTCGGCCTGCTCCAGCAGTGGAAGCGCATTGGCCTGGTTGCCCTGGATGAACGCAAGCCATGCCGTCAGCGACAGGGCCGCGACACGTTCGACGGTCGCCGTCTCGGCGGTGTCGTCCAAGGCGGCGGCCACCATGTCGCGACCGTCGTTGAGCCTTCCCGCGAACACCAACGCACGGCTACGTCCGGTGGCCAACGTCAACCGCAGCGCCGATCGCCGATGCCCCATCGCAAGGAAGAACTCCTGCGCCGCGAGGATGTTCGGCAACTCCGCGCGGACACGCTTCATCCACCCGACCTCGTCGGGCCCCAGCCACTGCTCAGCCGCCCGCTCGGCGAGGGAGAGGAAGTAGTTGGCGTGGGCGCAGCGCAGCTTCATCGATTCGCCGGACGCCTCGACCAGCTCCTCGCCGTAGAGGCGGATGGTCTCCAGCAGCCGGAACCGGGTGCTCGGCCCGCGTTGGTCGACCACCAGCAGCGACTTGCGCTTGAGACGCGTGAGCAGCGACCGTACCTCGGCCCGGTCGATACCTCGGCTCTCCGACACCGCCGCCGCCGCGTCCAAGTCGAACCCGCCGGCGAACACCGACAACAACGCCCACATCTGCCGAAGCGGCTCGGCGAGTAAACCGTAGGACCAATCCAGCGTGGCGCGCACGGACCGGTGCTGCTCCTGCACCGCGTCACCGCCAACCAGCGTGTCCAACAGCTCCCTGCGCTCCGCCAGCATCTCGTGCAGCGTCATCGTCTCCAGCTGCACCGCCGCCAGCTCGATGTTCAACGGAATGCCATCGAGCGCTTCGCACAGCTCGATCGCCACGGGATAATCCGATGGCTGGATCTCCGCGCCGACATTCCGAGCCCGGTCCTCCAACAGCTGCAACGCTTCAGGTACGCAGCAGGAGCACTCCTCGACGCAGGCACGTTCGTTGTTCACCACCGACAGGGGTGGCACGGCTACGATTTGCTCACCTTTGACGCCGAGATTCTCTCTGCTTGTGGCCACCACATGCAGCCGCGGGGCAGCCGCGAGCAGATGACGCAGCAGCCGCGGCACCTGCCCCGATCCCGGCTCGCTACCCACCAGGTGCTCGCAGTTGTCGAGGGCGAGCAGCATCCTGCCCCGCGTCGACAGGTGCTCGATCAGTCGTGCCGTTGCCGGAGCGGGCGAGTTGTTCAGCAGGCCCAACGCCTCGGCGATCGTGGACGCCAGCCGGTCCTCGGTGGCCTTGAGTCCCGCCAGCGGGACCAGCACGACCTCGTCGAAATCGCCGGCCAGATCACCGGTCAGGCGTTCCAACAACCTCGTCTTCCCGACACCACCGGCACCGGTCAGCGTCACCAGACGCTTCGTGGCGAGCAACTTCGTCGTCGCCCGCAGCAGTGTGCCGCGCCCGATGAAGCTCGTCATGTCCGACAGTGCGGCACTGATGGCGAAGTCGACGGGCAACTCCTGCTCCGACGCAGGAATCGCCCTTCTGCCTCCGTTCGCCTCAGCTCCTATCACCATGCTCGTTGCCCCCCGGCACGTAGTACAGCCGGCACACCCACCGCGCCGACCTGGTTCCACGGACACGGTATGAGACCGCTCCCGCTGGAGCCCTACCAGGCAGGACTCCACAGAGACAGAAGATGATCACTTACCGTGCCCAAGCGACCGTACACCGCAAAAGTGCGGTCTCGCACGAGATATGAGCAAACCTCCAATCAGAGTCCGCGACCACAGCCATCCGTCACCATCGCCTCATTGACACCCGCCAGCCCAGGCGGCCACGACATCACCCCGCAGCAGACGACTTACCTCGATCTTCGCCCTGCGGCGCCAAGGGATGCGCCTCACCCGTCAGGGCCGACAGCGCCTCGGCCACCTCCTGCACTGACGCACGCACGTACGTGGCCGTCACCCCGTACCGGTTCGTCGAAGCCGTCGCGTGCCCCGCGTACGCTCGCGCAACCGCATAGCCGAAACTGCGCTCCACCCAGGTCAGAGTGGTATGCCGAAGCCAGTGCATGGTGATGCCCTGGGTCCTCACCGACTCGATGTGCTCACCGAGACGCGACCACAGATGGTCATACCGTCGGTCGGTCAACGGCTTCCCATCCAAGTAGCGGAAGACGGCGCTCTCCGGATCGCGCGCCCCACGCGTGCGCGCGTGGCGCTGCAAGTGCGACATCAACGTCGGCGACACGGGCTGCCACCGATGAACATTGCCTTTCTCCCGCAACTGCACGAGGCACTGCACCGGATCCAGGTCTCGAAGCCGCAGGGCCAACGCCCCACCACGCCGCGCCGCAGTCTCGATGTGGAACCGCAGCAGCAACGAGTCAAGCTTCGGATCGTTTCCGGTCAACGAAGCGACCTCTACGATCTCCTCGACCAGACCGACATCCAAAGAACGACGGTTCGACTTCACACGTTTGGGCTTTCTCACGTGCTCGGTAGGTACATCCCAGGGATCCATCAGTCGGTTGCTGACGGCGTGTCGGTACAGACATCGCAACGCCTCGAACGCATGCTCCGCAGCGCTGTGTCCTCCCCGGCCGGACCGCCGCTGAACCACCGTCGCCTTCGTATGCTCGATCAACCAGTTGACGTCGGTAGGATCAATCTCATCGATGCGACGATCCGCCCATACCCCCAGCATCTTGTTCCAATAAGTCGAATAAAGCTTGCGTGTCCCGTCCGGCACCGCACCGGCAACCCGCGGAACAAACTCCACAAAAGTAGGAAGAGGCGATCGACGGCTCCCTCGACCAATAAGCTGTTCCGGCGATACTCCCAACTTCCCAAGAAGCGCCGCCGCCATTTCGATGTCACCGCTCATGACGTGATCCACCTACCTGCACGTCAATACTGCGCCGGAGTTGCTCCTCATGGAAGCCGCGTACCATCTCTTCGACGTTGACGGGAGGATGCACAATCAGCATGTTGTACTCGGGCACGCCAACGAGAAACGCCAAATCGCCGTTCGACAGGTCGCAATAATGCAGCAGGCTTGCAGTAAGTCGAATCCGAAACTGACCGTCAACCGTCAGTCGACCGTCCGGAACCGGCTTCAACACCGCGTAGTTAGCACCGATCGAACTGGCCAAACGCGTGTCAATTGACCAGTTCAACGACCTGAGAACATGGCGACCCGCCACGCGCCCGCGATCGTCGACCAGGCATGCACCGAAGGTAATCACGGAACCGTTGATGCGAGAATGCAGGTCACCCAGATCCACTTTGCGCATCTGGCGACGTTGCCGCCCAGGTAGCACCACCGGATAATTGAGCGCGCCGACAACGGCATCATCGATGCCGGAGAAGCCAGAACCAGGCGAGACGAGAGATCGGCCCGCAGCCTCGACACTCTCGCTCACAGTCCCCCCGAAGTAACATCGACACTAGATGTACCGACGAGGTTAGCTCGCACCAAATGCGGTCGCCAGCATTTCACCTGCCGAAATCCGAGGGCGAGCGGCGCGTGCGCGCTCGAACAGTGGCCGTTCCCACGGCGTGCGACTCAAATCCTTCCACTGGCCGAAAGAATGAAGGCATGCCAGCCTGCGGCAGTGCGACGAGGATCACACCGTCGCGCGGGCCTGATGTCGGAGATATTTCATCCAACGACAGTGTCGGGATCCCGCAGGCTCGCCGTCCGCCGACCTTCTCTCAACTCGAAAGACGTGTGGATCCTGGCTGACGAACAAACCAATCCACTTCCCTTCCGGTGGACGAGGCATCCGCCGGTCCGCTGGAGGACCCGGACGGGGCGTGGATCCCGCTAGTCCCAGTGCCAGCGGTATTGCCCTGGCGGCCGATCGCGCGTGACCGCCGACTCGCTCAGGTATCGCGGCAGAAAGTCGAGTGCATCACGCAGGGCTTCCAGGTTCGGCGTGTTGACCATCGACCGATCCTGCCGAACACCGCCCGCGCAGCTCCTCACCGACCAGGAAGCGATCACTCAGGGCAGACACTGCACAGCAGGCAGGCAGGAGCACGTCTCACGAGCCGCTCACTTCGGCCCGCGGCAGCCCGTATCGCACCGAGTCGATACCCGGAGATGGTAGAAGTTACCGTGCGCTACATCGACACAGTCACCGCCGGGTCCACGTTCGAGGATTGGTTGCTCCCGCGTCTGGCCGAGGCCGACCTGGCGGCGATCCGCACCGGGTTCCTCACCCTGTCAGCGGTGGACACCATCGAGCAGCACCTGCTCGGGCTGCTCGACCGGGAGGGTCGAGTGCTGGTCGTCGCAGGCGGCGCGCCGGACCAGGCCGACCCGGACGCGCTCGTCCGGCTGAGCGAGCTTCTTGCGCCCTACGGTGACCGGGCTGTGCTGCGGGTCGTGGTGGGTCCCGAGGAGTTCCAGAACGCCAAGACCTACCACCTCCACTTCCCCGACGGTCACGCGGAGGCGTGGGTGGGGTCGGCGAACCTGACTCGCGGCGGCCTGACCGGTAACCACGAAGCGGGCGTGACGCTGGACTCCCGCGACCCGGCCGAAGCGCCGATCGTGGACGACGTGTTGGCCGGAATCGAGGCGTTCCGCGACAGGCCCGGGACGACCGGCGTCTCCGAGGAGACCAGGTTGCTGCTCACGCGACGCCGAACCACTCGCCACCGGCCCGACGTCCAGCGGGTCGAGATGGCGCCGTCGATGGTGTTGGAGGACTGGCTTCAGGACGCGATGGACCGCGTCGACGCCGTCGCGTCCCGAGATGGTCTGCCCGTGGGCGTTCCGACGCCGTTCGCCGACCTGAACGTGCTGACCGGCGGACTGGCTCCGGGCACGTTGACCGTGATCGGAGGTCGGCCGGGTTCGGGGCGCAGCACGCTGCTGCTCGACTTCGTGCGCCACGCCACCATCCGGCACTCGCTGCGTAGCGCGCTGTTCTGCCTCGACCAACCCGGCATCGACGTAGTGCAGCGGATCCTGTGCGCCGAAGCGTCGATCAGACCCCATGACATGCGCACCGGGCGTATGTCGGACGAGGACTGGACGGGCCTGGCCCGACGTATGAGCGAGGTACACGAGGCGCCGTTGATCCTCAACGCGACACCGTCGGCCGACCTCGACGGACTGTGCGAGGAGGCCGTCGCCCTGGCCCGTGACGAGGCGCTGCACCTGGTGGCGATCGACCCGCTCAACATGGTGCGGGCGAGGACGGAACCCGGCGCAGGCCGGGAACGCGAGGTGTCGATCGTGACACGCCAGCTGAAGACTCTCGCGCTGGACCTGGACATCCCGATCGTGGTGACGTGCGAGGTCGGGCGTGCCGTCGAGGGACGCCTGGACCACCGTCCCCAACTGGGAGACCTCCGCGAGTCCGACACGATGGCGCAGGTCGCCGACACGGTCGTGCTACTGCACCGTCCGGACCAGTACGAGCGCGACGATCCGCGTGCCGGTGAAGCGGACCTGATAGTCGCCAAGCACCGCGGCGGCCCCACGGCCACCGTGACCCTTGCTCACCAGTTGCACTACGCCCGGTTCTCGGACCTGCCTGGCTAATCACGAAGTGCTGAGCAGCGGACGTCGTCCTCGGTCATCGAGAAGCGCCATGCCCGGCGACGTGCAGACGGAGCCAGGTGCGTTGTAGTGCTTGTAGTCCTGGTCGGCCTCGAACATGCGTGTCCTATGCTCGCGATGCATGCGTGATTTCTGGACCAGAAGGCGACTGTCCATCAAACGGATCGCTAAACCCGCACACCTAATACGACAACGATAAGTTATTATCAAGGCTGCTGTGCGGTTGCAGCCTGCGAGCCTGCTCGATGTTCTATTTCGCTTGATCTCGGCCGTGCGGGTGGATCCGGCGTCACGCCATCCACTATGCGAGGCTCAACACCTCAACACCACCGACGCGGCAAGTCGAAACGGAGACGCTGTGAGCGAGGGCGCTACCACCGGGCGCGAAGAACTGACTCCCGCCCAAGAAGAAGAGCTGGTGGCTCGGATGCTGCGCCACCAGGTCGGCATCGAACCCGACCACTGCGGCGCGGTCCTCGACCTCGCCGCAGTGGGACTGGTCAACAGCGCGTGGCGGAATAGTCCGGTCGAGGACTGGCACGCCGGCGACGGCCCGTTGAGCGACGGCGACATGCTCCGCATCAATTCCCACACAACCAGCCGGGTGCGCGACATCATCCGACGCTGGCGCACCGACTGCGGCATCGACGCCCATGCACCCGTCGCCTATCTGGACGAACTCGACATCGAGGCGGTCGACTGGCTCGCGGGCAAGCTGTGCCGTTGGCTGACCGACCCTCGGCGCAGACTGCCTACCGGGGTCGCCCTCGCCGACCTCGCTGGCGACAACCTCGACGAGTACACCGATCACGCCTTGGGGGTCCTCGGCGGTGTTGCCCAGCTGGCCGAAGACCGCAACGCCCACTACGCCTTCTGGCGCGCCGCAGCCCATGCAGGGCTTGCCTGTCGCCACTGGTGGGGTACCCCGACCTGGCCGGGGCTGGTCGACCGCTTCGTCCGCGCGCTGGACGACCCGACCGACTCGCATTGGGGCACGGAAGGCCAATGGTTCTCCCGATTGCGCCCACGCCCACGGGAGATCGCAGACAACAACCGGCTGCGACGTGCGCTTCTTCAGCACCCGTGGAAACTTGGCTCGGAGTCGGCCCAGTTCCTTGTCAGCGCCGGTATCGGCATGATGCGCGATTCCATCCCGCCATTGCCTGCGACGGATTCCACCAGCTAGCGACGTCGGGCCAGCCACATGGTCGGGCAGCGGTTCGGGCCGGGCGCTGCGTGTTGCGTCGGCCAAGAGGGGTATGCGCCGTGCCGCTTGCCCGCCCATCCTTGCGCGGTGGTGTCTGCCTCCACCCAGGTGACTGTGCCCAGCGAGAAATACTCGTCAATGGCTGGGTTCACCGGTGCAGCTCGCCGCTACAGTAGTCACCAGGGCAGCGATGGCACTCCGTCGGATGTCAGGCCCCACATGCGCAGCCGCTCGGCGTGTTCCTGCTGCCCGGTGGCCTGGAGGGAGTTGATCAGGCCGCGAGAGGCGTGCTTGTTGCCGGCGTGCACTTCGTCCCACAGCAGCTCGTGTTCGCCATGCTTGGCTATCAGATCCGCCAACGCCCACGCACACGTGGAATCGGTTTCGGCACGGCTGCGCAGTAGTGTCACGGCCACGGAGAGGCGTCCACGCGTGGCAAGGTGTCGGGCCAGCTCGATTACGGCGTCGGTGTCGCCAGCGTCGCCACGAGCGCGCAACTCGTCGATCGTGTCGTGCTTTGCAAGCTGGTGATAGAGCTGACGGCGAGCGTGAGTGTCGCCAGCGTCGGATAGGGAGCGTAGCTCGTCCAGCATGCCGTGCTCGCCCCGAAAGGGACGAACGCGAAGACCGGTAGCTCGGCCAACGCATCTACGGCCGCATCAAGACGCTCTCGGGAGCGCTCGTCGGCCGAGGACAGCTCGTGATCGCCGACAACGCCGCACGGAGTTCGGCGCCGAGAAGGGCGTGAGCTTATCCACCTGACCGACAAGGAGTCCACCATGCCGGGCGTGCCGAACACCGACGTCGGCACGCGGCTCAAGGTGGAGGACCTGGAAGGCCCCGACGCCTAGCGTCGCCGTCGAGCCGTGTGCACAGGCGGCGGGATCTGCCGCCACGTCGTCCTATCCCTCTGGCCAAGGCGTTTGACGGATCCGAAGGCGGCTTCGAGGGCGTCGAGTCGTACCATCACCGCCGTGCCAGGTACGGCCCGCCGTCGCCAGGCCGCGTGTGGACGCCTCGCGCGGCTGGTTGTCGTGCTGGCCGTGTTCGCCGGGTTCGCGATCGGTCTCCAGTGCACCGACGGCATGGCCCCGGCCATGCCCATGGCACACGGTGTCACCTCCGCCTCCTGCGCGTGCGGTTCACCTGCCGCGGACATGGTGCTCGGCACGTGCGTGAGCCTGGCAACCGTCATGGAAGAGGGCTCGCCGAAGTCCGACGGCCTGGGCGGTGCGCTGGCGGTCTGTCTGGCGTTCCTGGTCGCCGTCGTGGCCGCCGCCGCGTCGCTGGGTCCGGACCGGCTCCGCGGCGTCTTCCGGCTGCTTCGACCCGCCCCCGCAGTAGTGGTCCGTGCGGTCCGGCCGCGGGCGCTCAGCCTCGCGGAACTCTGTTTGCTGCGGACGTAGGAGGAGTCTGCCCGCGTCACGGACCGCATGTCGAGGCGCGGATATCACCGCGCGCACCGACTCTCCGGTCGGAGGCGTTCGTCGTCCCTTCCTCTTCCGTTCTCCGCTGGAGGCATTTCCGTGAGTCTTGGCGCTGTCCTGGTCACCGGCCTGTTCGCAGGCGGCGTATCCTGCGCCGCTGTGCAGGGTGGTCTGCTCACAGGCTTGATCACCCGGCAGAAGGCCGCAACCACCGAGCTGGCCGCACCTCCGCGCCGGACGAAAAGTCGAACCCGCCACAGCGGGACCGACGCCGCGCGCGACGAGCAGACCGTGCTGGCCGCCGAACCGCCCACGTGGCGGGCCCGGCTCGCCGACGACATGGTTCCGGTCGGCGGGTTCCTGGCCGGGAAGCTCGTGTCGCACACCGTGCTCGGCGCGTTGCTGGGCGCGCTCGGCAGCGCCGTGGAGCTGTCGGTCGGCGTTCGCACGTGGCTCCAGATCGGCGCTGGTCTGCTGATCATCGTGTTCGGCCTGGCCCAGCTCGGGGTGCCGGGCTTCCGCGGCATCGTCGTCGAGCCGCCGATCTCCTGGATGAAGCTGGTGCGCAACCGGGCCCGTTCGCAGGCTGCGCTGGCTCCGGCGCTGCTCGGGGTGGCCACGGTGCTCATCCCGTGCGGGGTGACGCTGTCGGTGGAGGCGCTGGCGTTGACGTCGGGCTCGGCTCTGGCCGGGGCGGCGACCATGTCGGTGTTCGTGCTCGGCACCGGGCCGCTGTTCGCCGTGCTCGGCTACGCCGCTCGCAAGGCTGCCACCGCATGGCGGGGACGACTGGCCGTGGTCACCGGGCTGGTGGTGCTGGCCATGGGGCTCTACACCCTCAACGGCGGGTTGGAGTTGGCGGGCTCGCCGTTGGCGGCCAGCCGGATCACCCAGGCCGTGGGCGGCTCCGACTCGCCGGCCGACACCACGGCGGCGTCCGTCGTGGATGGACGGCAGACCGTGGTGATCACCGCACGGACGGGCTCCTACAGCCCGGCGAACGTCCGGATCCAGTCCGGCGTGCCCACCACGCTCGTGGTCAAGTCGGACGGCGTTCAGGGCTGCGCGCGGTCCTTCGTCATCCGCGAGGAGCACAAGATCCTGCCGGTCGAAGGGGAGACCCGCGTGGACCTCGGCGTGCTCCAACCGGGACGGTTGGACTACGCGTGCGGCATGGGCATGTACACCGGCGTCATCACCATCGTCTGAACAGGAGTCCACAGTAGCCATGACGACATACGTGTTCCAGGTCGAGGGTATGCACTGCGGCAGCTGCGCACTGCTCATCGACGACACACTGGAGGATCTCCCCGGCGTGCTCGACACGCAGACCACGGTCAAGCAGGGACGCAGCACCGTCGAGCTGGACCTGAGCCGGAACAGCCCGGAGGACGTCATCCAAGCGATCGAGGAACTCGGATATCGCGCGTCGCCGATGACGTGACGGTGTAGCCGCACGGTTCGGCGGTACAGGCACACAGCCTGTACCGCCGAACCGTGCGGATGGTGTGCTCAGCTGCTGGTCTCGACGATCCCCGAGCGCAACAGTCCGTGGAGGCGGCTGAGGTCGACGTTGCCACCGGAGAGCACCACTCCCACGCGTCCGCCGGGAGCGTGGACCTTGCCCGCCAGCACCGCTGCGGCTGCCAGTGCGCCGGAAGGCTCGACGACCAGCTTCATCTCGTTGAACAGCAGTGCCATCGCCGCGCGGATCTCGTCGTCGTCCACCACGAGCACCTCGTGCACGTGACGGCGGATGAGCGGGAAGGTCAGCTCACCGGGGATCTCGCCGGTGACGCCGTCGGCGATGGTGCGCGGGACCGGGATCCGCACTCGTTCCCCTGCACGCAACGACCGGCGGTTCTTGTCCCCCGCCGCGGTCTCGACGCCGATCAGGCGGGTGCCCTGGTCGGCTGCCGCGGTCACCACACCGGCTCCCGCCAGTTGGCCTCCTCCGCCCAGCGGGATCACCAGCACGTCGAGTTGTCCTGCCTGGTCCAGGAACTCGGCGGTGGTGGTGCCCGCGCCGGCGATCACGTCGTGGTGATCGTACGGGGGAATCGAGGTGAGGCCGTGTTCGGCGGCGAGCCGGGCGGTCAGGGCGAAGCGGTCCTCGGTGTAGCGGTCGAAGGTCACCACTTCGGCGCCGAGTCGTCTGACGGCGGCGAACTTGGCCGGCGGGGCGTCGGCGGGCATCACCAGCATCGCGGTGCTGCCCACCGCCGCGGCGGCCGAGGCCACGGCCAGGGCATGGTTACCCGAGGAGAACGCGATGACGCCGCGCGCCAGTTGCTCGGCGCTCAGCCGTGCGACGGCGTTGCAGGCGCCCCGGAATTTGAACGAACCGGTGCGCTGCAGATTCTCGCATTTGACCAGCACCTGGCCGCCGGTGTGCTCGTCCAACGGGGCCGCGTGCAAGACGGGCGTTCTCACCGCAGTCTCGGCCAAACGTGCTGCGGCGTCGTGCACGTCGCGTGCCGTCACCGTCGCGGCGGTGGGTGCCTGTTGGGGTTGAGTGCTCATCACTTCGTCCTTCCGCTGGTGGCGGCTGTGGTGGCCGTGGGTTGCACGACGGCCGGTGAGACCGTGGACGGCAGGTGCCCGGCTCGCAGCAGCAACGCGAGCGCACCTGTGCCCACCGCACCCGTGGCGGTCAAGGCGATCCACACCAGAGCGGGCCACCCACTGGTCAGGCCCACGCCCCACACCCACCCGGTGGCCAGGTTGCCCAGCGTGATGCCGATTCCCGACAGGGTGTTGTAGAAGCCGTAGTGCGTGGCGACCAGACGACCATCGGCGAGGGTGACGATCGTGTCCATCTCGAACGGGTAGGCGATGGCCATGCCCACGGTGAGCAACACCGTGGACACCAACGCGGGCGTCAGAGTCAGCACCGCCGCACCCACGCCCGCCGCCGGTGGCGTCGACAGGTGAGCGGTCATCACCAGCGGCAGGAACGACACCGCCATCAGCCCCAACCCGGTGGTGACCGAACGGCCCGCGCTCCACCGGGTGCGGGCCCACGCGGTGAGCCGCACCTGGCCCAGGATAGCCACGACCGCCGACACGGCGAACAGAGCGCTGCTGCCGGTGTCGCCCGCCTCCGCGCCGAGCACGTGCGCGGCTTGCAGCGGCAGGGCGAGGTAGATCTGCGACGACAGCACGTAGGAGCTGATCATCGCCAGGGAGAACAGCAGGAACGCCCGGTTGCCCACCACCGTCCGCCAGTCCGCGAGCACCCCGGCCGCGCCGGTCGGGCGCTCGGCGTCGTGGTCCTGGCCGCGCGCGGGCAACGCGCGGAGTTGCAACACTGCCAGCACGGTGAAGATCGCCGCGGCGGTGAGGCACACGACCCGGAAGTCGAGCGTGATCAACGCCAGTCCGACCAGCGGGCCCACCAGGATCCCGGCCTGGTAGAAGACGTTGAACACGGCGAACGCCTCGACCCGCTTCGGACCGGCGTCGGCCGCGACGTAAGCGCGGACCGACGGGTTGAACAACGCCCCGGCCAGACCGGTCGCCACGGACGCGACCAGCAGCGCGGGCAGGGTGTCCACCACACCCAGCAGGGCGAACCCCACGGTCCGCAGCGCGCACCCCGCGATGATCATCGGCTTGTAGCCGAGCCGGTCCGCCAGCGCACCACCCAGCAGGAACAGGCCCTGCTGGCTCAACGTGCGCACGCCCAGCACCAGCCCGACGGTCCACGCGGCCATCCCGAGCCCGTTGGACAGGTGGTTGGCCAAGTAGGGCATGAGCATGTAAAAACCGAGATTGATGCCGAACTGGTTGACCACCAGCAGTTGCACGCTGCCGGGCAGGGCACGCAACTGCCGCCACGTGCCGGTCATCGCCCGGCCCTCAAGTGCGCCAGGCGCGGGTCGGTCACCGGGTCGGTGACCGTGGTGCACCGGGTCCAGCGGTCCACGACCCGCTCGCCGGGGTGCGAGATCTGGTCGGGGTGCTCGGAGGGGGCGCGGTCGAGCAGGTTGTGAGTGTGGCAGAAGGTGTCGTTGTAGACGGTGTCGAAGTAGCGCTGCGGCCCGTCCGGGAAGATCGCCGCGATGCGGGTCTCCGGCGGCAGCGTGCGGGCCAGCCACCCCGCCACCAGGCCGACCGCGCCCACGCTCCAGCCTCCGCTGGCGTAGTGGCCGGTCGCCAGCTCCCGGCACGTCCACACCGCCTCCGGTGCGGTGACCCAGTGCACCTCGTCGAACGCGCGGTAGTCCACGTTGCGGGGATAGATGCTGCTGCCCAGCCCACGCATCAACCGCGGCCCGGCGGGCTGACCGAAGATCGTCGAACCGGCGGTGTCCACACCGACGAGCCGCAGCCGCGGGTTGTAACGGCGCAGCGCGCGGCTGACGCCGGCGGAGTGGCCGCCGGTGCCCACGCTGGTCACCAGCACGTCCACCCGGCCCAACTGTGCGACGAGCTCCATCGCCAGCGGCTCGTAGGCGGTAACGTTGTCGGGGTTGTGGTACTGGTCCGGGCACCACGCGCCGGGCTCGGCGTCAAGCAGTTCTCGCACCCGACGCCTGCGCGCCTCCTGCCACCCGCCGACCGGATCCGGCTCGGCGACGATGTCCACGCGCGCGCCGTAAGCACGCAGCATGTGCACCATCATCGGCTCCATGCCCGGGTCGGTGACCAGGGTGACGGGGTGCCCGTGCACGATGCCGGCCAACGCCAGCCCCAGGCCGAGGGTGCCGCTGGTCGACTCGACGATCGGGGCGCCCGCAGCCAACTCGCCGCGGTCGCGGGCGCGTTCGAGCATGTGCAGCGCGGGCCGATCCTTGATACCACCCGGGTTGTGGCCTTCGAGCTTGGCCCAGAACCCCCGGCCATCGTTGGTGAACGGCTCGTCGATCCACAGCACCGGCGTGTTGCCCACCACCCCGGCCGGCGTGTAGCAGGGCGCGGCGGCGGAGGTGAGCACTAACCGCGCCGAGGACGGCACGGGCTGCTCGGCAACGTCCGCACCAGGGCGTGCGGCAACGACTGGAGAAGAAACAGACATTGGAAGAAGACCTCTTCGATAGTAACGAAACGACAGCGTTCAACAGCCCTGAGCCGAGCGCGCCGTGGACCAGCCCGTTCCCGAAGTCCGCCCGCGGCGTGTTCACGCGGGTGCGGCGCCTCCGGCACGGGGGCGGCGACGGTGGTGGACGCCTCGGCGACCTGTCACTGCCGCGACACGCAGACCATCACCAGCAACCGGATGCCAGAGAGGGGGCACACCACTGGGATCTCTGCCGCAGGACGCCAAGAAGCGCCGGCGGCGTCCTGCGGCTGAGGTGCGGTCACCTGCACAACGGGTAGCTCCGGGGAGCGGACTGTGTCAGCCTGCACAGCCAGCAGTCCCGTCCCCGACGGCCCGCAGATCGGGTCGTCGTGCTCGGCCGGAGTGCCCGATCCGTCCGGGACGTCGTACGAGTCCGACGGGCCGCCTTCAGCCGCCAGGTCGTTGTCCCCGTGATGATCGTGAACGACCGCGGTGTCGAAGAGCGGTTGAGACGTCCGAGCACCTACCGCCTCGAACGACGTGCGTGCCTCGCTGTCGACATGCCCATGGCAGAACAACACACCGAGCAGGGCGAGAACGGCCGTGAGGATGGCCGTCGAACCGCCGCGCGGTCGCGCGCCCCCAGTGGCAGCGATAGGCACATGGCCACCCTACCGAGATCTTCACGCACTGTGCCACTTCAGACACGAACCGTGAAATGTGACTAATGTGACACAAATAAGGAACAGTCCGACAACAAAACCTGATATTTTTGTTACGGAGCGTCAACTAGCGAGCACTCATCGAGCACGCCGCCTGGGTCAGCCCACCACCCTGCGGGCACCGATGTAGTGCCCGTCGCCGCGCAACGGGCGGACGTCGACCAACTGCCCTTCGGTGGGCGCGTCCACCATCTTGCCTTCGCCGACGTAGATCGCCACGTGGTGGATGGCGGCGGGATTCCCCGTTCCGTCGTCGTAGAACACCAGGTCGCCCGGCTGGAGTTGGTCCTGGGACACCGGCTTGCCCACGCGGTACTGGTCGACCGCGACCCGCGGCAACGTGACGCCGGCGGCGGCGTAGGCGAACTTGGTCAAGCCGGAGCAGTCGAACGCGGCCGGCCCGTTGCCACCCCACTGGTACTGCGATCCCCGCTTGCCGAGCGCCGTCTGGAGCGCGGTGTTGGCCGCACCGAGAGGGCCGAGGTAACTGCCGGTGTCCTTGACCTGCCCGAAGCCCAGGTTCGACTTCTCGGTGGAGCTGAGCCGGTTCATCGCCTTGCGCAACTCGCCGATGCGACCGTCCAGGTCGGTCTTGCGCTTGCCCAGGTCGTCGTTGAGCTTCGCCGCGTCGTCCGCGGCCTGCCCGGCGCGGTTCCTCGCGTCTTCCGCGTTCGCACGGGCGTCGTCCGCCTGCGCCACCGCCGCACCCAGCCGATCCAGTGACTCGGCGTTGTCGGCGGCCAGGAGGTCCAAGGCCGACATCCGCTCGAGGAAGTCCTGCTGCGAGTCGCTGACCAGCAGCGCGGACAGCTGGTTGAACCGGGCGCCCTCGAAGGTCGCCTCGGTGAGCAGGTCCACTCTCCCGCGGAACTGCTCCTCGTCGGCCTTGGCTCCGCCCAGCGCCTGCTCCGCCGAGGCCAGATCGGCGTTGGCGCGGTCGAGTTCCCCTTGTTTCGCGGTGAGGTCCTCCTGGGCTTTCAGCAGGTCGTCGTTGAGCTTCTCCGCCTGTTCGCTGAGCTCTTCGTACTGCTTGACCGCATCGGATTCGGCCGGCTGCGCGGCAGCGGGACCGGAACTCGTTCCGATGACGGTCATGACAGCGGCGGCGGCGAAGGTGGCTCGCAGGCCGCGTTCGGTTCGTCGCGACATCACGTGGGCAGATACCTCCTCGGTCGGGGTGGTGGACGGCTCCTCGGAAGCAGGCCGGACGGTACAAGGAGCCGGGGACATGTCTACTATGAGGTTTAGTAGACCGAGAGAGCGGGGTGCGATCTGTGGTTGGGCTGTGGAGTTGGCCTCGCGCGCTTGTCGGTGCAGCGCTCAGTGCGATCGCGGTCGCGGTGCCGACCGATGTCATCGACAACCCGCTCTTCACCCGGATGACCCCGGTGCGCTGGTGGGAACTGCCGGTCATGGTGTGCATCGCCGCCCTGACGGCGATGTGGGCCGGACTTCGGCCACAGCGCGCGGAGAGCGTCGGCTCGGCCCGCACTTGGGGAAGTTCGCTGCTTGGCGCGCTGGCCGTCGGGTGCCCGGTGTGCAACAAGGTGGTCATCGCACTCTTGGGCACGTCCAGCGCGCTTGCCGTGTGGGCTCCGCTCCAACCCCTGTTGGCCGTGGCCTCGCTGATCATCCTGGCGACCGCAGTGGCCGCCCGATGGCGGCTCCGCGATTGCGCGCCGCAGACGTGTCCACCCGCGCAAGGCGAGGCAATCCCCTTGCAGCGGGACGCGAAGAACTCGGTGTGACCGCCACGCCACCGGTCGCCGACCTCCCCGGCCGGCCGGCACGCCCTGACCCTCGTCAACCCGTACCGATGTCCACAGTAGAAACGAGGCCGCCGGTGGTGCCGGTCAAGACGGTCGGACGCACGACGTGGCGGGCGGTCGCGACCGCGGTGGTCGGCGGCGTGAGCTTGGCGTTGGCGTTTCCACCGTTCGACCTGTGGCCCCTGGCCGCGCTCGGACCCGCCCTGCTCGTCCTGTCGGTAGCCGGCCGCCGTTTGCGCGTCGCGTTCGGGCTCGGGACGGTCTTCGGGCTGTCCTTCTTCGGCCCGTTGCTGTGGTGGTTGAGCAACCTCGGTCTGCTGCCGTGGATCGGTCTGGTCGTGCTCCAGGCGTTGTTCCTCGGCCTGCACGGGGTGCTCGTCCGGTTGCTGATGCGGCTGCCGTGGTGGCCGGTGGCGGTCGCGGCGAGTTGGGTGGCGGTCGAAGCCCTGCGTGGCCGGTTCCCGCTCGGCGGGTTCCCGTGGGGCCGGTTGGGCTTCAGCCAGGCGGACGCCCCTTCGTTGCCCTGGGCGAGCCTCGGCGGGGTTCCGCTGTTGACCCTGCTGGCGGCGGCCACCGGCACGGCGTTGGCTTGGGCGGTACTGTCGGGCGTCCCGTGGAAAGCCGGTGCGGCGGCGGTGCTGGCCACCGGTCTGGTGTGGACGGCCGGGGTGGTCCTGCCCGCGCCGAGCGCGTCCGACGACGACCTCGTCGTGGCGGTGGTGCAGGGCAACGTCCCGCGCGGGCGCACTCTGACCGAACAGGTGCGCGTGCGGCAGGTCACGCAGAACCACGCCGACGCGACGCTGCAACTGGCCGAGGACGTGCGGGCCGGGCGAGTGCCCGCGCCGGATCTTGTCGTGTGGCCGGAGAACTCCACCGATACCGACCCTCGGGGCAACCCTGTGGTCGCCGAGGCCATCCGCTCAGCCGTGCAGGCGATCGACCGCCCGGTGCTGATCGGCGCGATTGTCCGCGAGGGCGGTCGGATGTTCAACGTCGGCCAGTTGTGGTTGCCCGACCGGGGTGCTACCGCCGAGTACGCCAAGCGGCAGCTCGTGCCGTTCGGCGAGTACGTGCCGGGCCGGTCGCTGTTCGGCTGGGTGGGGCAGTTGCAGTACGTGCCACGCGACTTCAGCCCCGGCACCGGAGACGGCGCGCTCGACGCCGCCGGCACCCGGATCGGCGACGTCATCTGCTACGAGGTCGCCTACGACGGCCTGGTCCGCTCGTCGGTCGAAGCCGGAGCGGCCTTGCTCGTCGTGCAGACCAACAACGCCACCTACATGCTCGACGGCCAACGAGGCGAGACCCTCCAACAGCTCGCCATGGCGCGGGTGCGCGCGGTGGAGCACAACCGACCCGCGGTAGTCGCCTCCACCACCGGGGTCAGCGCCGTCGTCCGACCGGACGGCTCGATCGCCGCCGCCACCGAGCCGTGGGCCAGGCAGGTCCTGGTCGAACGGGTCAACCTCCGCACCACGACATCGCCGTGGCTGTCCCCCTGGCTCGAACTCCTGGCCTCCCTGCTCGTGGTGGCCGCGACGGTCGCCGGGCTCAGGCGCGCCGATGAGCGAGCAACGCCCCGATGACACCGCCAGCAAGGACAATCGCCGCACCGATCAGCGAGGTGACGAGCGCCTGGACGCCCAACGGCTGGTCGACCGGCTCGGAGCGGCGCAGCACGTAACCGACCAGGAAGGTGACCGCCACGGTTGTCATGAACGCGAAGTGAAGCAGCACGAGGACGTGTGACCTGGTGCGGACCGGCACGGGGAGCGCGTCGACGAACCCCGCGATGCCCGCCGCCAGGGCCGCGAGCAGGCCGTAACCGATCCACGACGTCGACGCCCGCACCAGCGGCGCGGGATCGGCGGCCGAGTACGAGGCGATGTCCAATCCCAGACTCAATGACCAGCACCCGATCACCACCACCCCGAGCAGGGAGTGCGGCCGGAGGTGCCGGCGCAGTGGCCGTGACCGAGCCGTGTCCTTGTCCGCGTCGCTCCACACCAACCGAAGTCTACTATTTAGTATAGTAGGTCCGCGAAGGGCGTGAGGTCGATGCCGAAGGTATCGAGGACCCGGCGTGAACGCGACCGGGCGGCTGCGGCGAACCTGCACGAGGACGAGGTCTCCAAGCAGCAGAAGGTCGGCTACACGAGCGCGTACAAGCGGTGGCTGGTCCGCCGCTTCGTAGGCATCTCGCTGCTGGTTGTCGCGGTCGTCACGGGGGCCACTCACGTCGTGGTGCACCTCGGCAGCGTGCAGTTCCTGCCGACCACCGGGCTTCAGGACCTGCTCACCGGATACCCGATGGCCGGGTTGCTCGCCGTCGCGGGCGGTGTCGTCCTCAGCCGCAAATGACCACGACGTGGGAGACGATCGATGCCGCTTGCCGCTCTGCCCAGCCCGCCGACGTCGGTCTGGTACCTGGGTCCACTGCCGATCAGGGCCTACGCCCTGTGCATCATCCTCGGCATCATCGCCGCGGTGCTGCTGACCCGCCGCCGTATCCGCGCCGAGGGCGGTGACCCCGACGTCGTGCTGGACATCGCGACGTGGGCGGTTCCCTTCGGCATCGTCGGCGGGCGGCTGTACCACGTGGTGAGCAGCCCGGAGCTGTACTTCGCACCGGGCCGCAACCCGGTCGAGGCGTTGTACGTCTGGGAAGGCGGCCTGGGCATCTGGGGCGCGGTCGCGCTGGGCGCGGTGGGCGCATGGATCGGGTGCAGGCGCAACGGTGTGGGCTTCGCCGACTTCGCGGACGCCGCTGCGCCCGGCCTGGTGCTCGCGCAGGCCATCGGACGGTGGGGCAACTACTTCAACCAGGAGCTCTACGGCGGCCCGACGACGCTGCCGTGGGCGTTGGAGATCGATCCCACGCACCGTCCCGCGGCCACCCCGGACATCGGTCTCTACCACCCGACGTTCCTCTACGAGTCGTTGTGGAACCTGGGTGTGCTGTTCGTGCTGCTGTGGGCGGGACGGCGCTTCGCGTTGGAGGGCGGCCGGCTGTTCGCCCTGTACGTCGCGCTCTACACCGCCGGACGCGGGTGGATCGAGATGATGCGGGTGGACCGGGCCAACGAGATCCTGGGGCTGCGGCTCAACGTGTGGACGTCGGTGATCCTGTTCGTCGTCGTGGTCGCGTTCCTCCTGGTGCGACGCCGGAAGCCGGAACAGGCGTCAGCCTGAGCCGGCGCCGAAATGTGCCACGGCGGTCCCGACCTCCCCGGGCGTGCGGAACACCAGCGGCTCGGTCACCTGAGTGACCGAGCCGTCCGGTCGGACGAGGTAGCTGACCGGGAGGATTTGCGGCACCTTCAACGCCCGCTGCACCGCCTCGGAGTCGTCGACGACGCTCGGATACCGCACTCCCAGCGTGATGACCGTGTCCAAAGCGTCGGATGCCCGGTCCTTGACGTTGACCCCGAGCACCGGCACGGCGCCCGGTTCGGTGGCGTACGCCTGGAGCACGGGCATCTCTTCACGGCAGGGCTGGCACCAGGACGCCCACAGGTTGAGCAGCACGGTCCGGCCGACCAGCGCGTCGCCGAGATCAACCGTGCCGGGCGCGCCGAGGCAGCGGACGGCGACATCGGCGAGCGGAGACCGCGAAGTTGCCGTTCTCCCCCGGCAGCGCGGTGCCCGGGTAGTGGCCGGGACCGATTTCCAGGTCGCGGTCGGTGGCGCCCTCGACGATCGCGAACCGGAAGTCGGCACCGAACACCGGCACGTACATCTTGGCGAACGCCTCACCCTGCACGAGATCCACGCGTGACTGGCGCTGCGGGCCGACCTGCTGCACCGTGTTGGCGTCCGCGGACCACCGCTCGTCCAGCGCCGCACTCGCCTCGCCCTGCTTGCCCGCCGAGATGAGATCGGTGACGTACACCTCGTAGACGACTAACAGGAGCACCACCAGCCCCAAGGTGACGAGCAACTCGCCGAGGCCCCTGAGCATGCGCCGGCCGATGCCATCAGGCCGGCCCGCTGCCACCCGAGGCATCACCACGGTGTCGATGTCCACGACCTCTACTATGCATATTAGTACCGCGGTCCGACAAGGAGATCGCGCACCGCACCGCGTCGAGCGGCGCACTTCCCGAGGAGGACCGAATGCGACGTGGGATCCAGGTGTTCGCCTGCCTGGCGCTGGCGGCGCTGGCCACCGCATGCAGCCAGGCAAGCCCAGAGCAGCCCGGCACGGGGACATCCGGCGCGGCGGCGCCCGGGTTGGCCCACGTGCACGGCCTCGGCGTGGATCCGGCGGACGGCATGCTGTACGCGGCGAGCCACTACGGCCTGTTCACGGTGCCTGAAGGCGCGGAGGCGGAGCGGGTCGGCGATCGGATGCAGGACACGATGGGTTTCACGGTCGTCGGCCCGAACCACTTCCTGGGCAGCGGTCACCCGGACCCGAGGGACGCCGGCAAGGCACCACAGCTCGGTCTCATCGAGAGCACGGACGCCGGGAAGAGCTGGCGTTCGCTGTCGCTCGAAGGTGAGGCCGATTTCCACTCGTTGGAGGCGAAGCACAGTGCGGTGTACGGCTACGACAGTCAGACCGGGCAGCTCGCCGTCACGTCGGACCAGCGGAACTGGGACCGGCGCGGCCAGGTGCCCCTGGCCGACTTCGCGGTCAGCCCGACGAGTCCGGACACCCTGCTGGCGACCACCGAGCAGGGACTCGCCCGCAGCACCGACGGTGGACGCACCTTCACCCCGCTCACGGGCGCGCCGCTGCTGCAACTGGTCGACTGGCCGTCAGAGGCGACCATCGTCGGTGTCGCCCCGAACGGCGGGGTCCACGTCAGCGCGGACGGCGGTACGACCTGGGCCCGTCCCGGTCAGGTGCCCGGCAAACCGACCGCATTGGCCACCAACGGTCCATCCGAGGTCTTCGTGTCCACCACCACCGCGATCCACAGCTCGACCGACGGCGGCGCCACGTTCACCCAGCGGCAGGCGCTCAACTGATCCCCGCACCACGTGCCTGCAACCAGGCCAGCGGGTCAGCCTTGCGACCGTCCGGCTCCCACACCTCGAAGTGCAGGTGGGGGCCGGTCGAGATGCCCCGGTTGCCGACTCGCGCGATCAGGTCGCCGGCCTTGACCTGCTGTCCCTCGCGGACCGAGTAGCTGTCGATGTGCCCGTAGACGGTCATGGTGCCGTCCGCGCGCTCGATCTTCACCCACAACCCGAAACCACTCGCGGGCCCGGCCTCCCGGACCACGCCGTCGGTGGCGGCGTAGATGGGCGTCCCGATCCGGTTGGCGATGTCGAGCCCGTAATGGGTGGTGCCCCAGCGCGGCCCGTAGTTCGACGTGATCTCGCCCTGCACCGGCGCGACGACCTTCGGGCGGCGCGCCTCCTCCGCCTCCCGTTCGGCCTGCCGCTGCGCCTCGATGCGCTGGTCGTCGATTCGCTGCGACTTGCGCAGTTTGCCGACCTCGTCCTGGGCGGGCTTGGCCACGAGCACCACAGCCGGCGGCGCGGCTTGACCACCGACCCCGGCGAAGTTCGCCGCCGCCAGCGGCCGGATGTCACCCGACACGATCCCACCCGGCGGCGGCGCGTTCTCCGGCGAGTCCAGCACCGCTGCCGCAGCTGCTCCGATCATGATTCCACCGGCTACCACAACCACTCGGCGACGGGACACGCACAGCCTCTTCCGCTCGGGGGACGCGGGGACCTTAACAACTATCTTGGATAGTAGAAAGCTGTCCGTCATGACTGCCGGGGTCGCCGCACGCACGTGGGCCCACGTGGGCCGCCGAGCGGCGTTCTCACCCTGCTCCTACCTCTGCTTCCGATGTGATCAGCTACAGCACGGACACCACGTCAGCCCGCAGGCCGGTCTCTGTCCATTTCGCACAGCGGCGGTGAAATCAGCGGGCTACGGCGTCGCCGTGAACACGTTCCTCGACTCGTGTCACCGCAGGATCTTCGCCCTCCTGTCCCGCTCCGGCCCCGCCGAACAGGGACGACTACTGAGGCTGGGGTTCGAGTGGTGGCACGGCAGGCCGGACCCATGGGGTTCGCGGTAGACGACTACGAACAACACAGCTACCAGACCATGCTCGACCACCTCCCGGAGCGGCTTTACCGACGAGTGCTGGACGCGGGCTGCAGCGAAGGCGTGTTCACCGAACTACTGGCCGCGCGATACCCGCAGGCCGAGGTCGTCGGCGTGGACATCACCCAGCGGCCGGTCGACCGCGCTCGCGCCGGCAGTGCGTCCGGATCCGGGAAGCGGCCCCGCTACCTGCGGCTGGACATCGTCAGCGACGACTTGGACGACCGGTACGACGTCGTGATCTGCGCCGAGATGCTGTACCACCTCGGCCGTCCCGAGCGGTGCGGCAGTTGTGCCGACGACTGAGCGAGCTGCCGACGCCGGGCGGGATCCTCATCATGGCCCATCCATGGCCCGAGGCACGGCAATTGCACGCGGACCTCGAACCGGACACGGCACTGCGGCGCCTGCACGAGCACGTCGACCGGACATCCTGGCGGCCGTTCGCGGTGACGCTCTACGAGCGGCGAACCGACCCGTCCTGGACACGGTGATGAGCCCGCACGGAGCACATCACCGCGGTATCAGGAAGTCCCGCCGCGCACGCACGTGACAGGACGCGACCGGTCGTTCCGCACTACTCGACGTAGGAGACGACCGCCATCATGCCCGCCTCGCCGTGGTAGACGTTGTGGCAGTGGGTCAGCCACTGGCCCGGGTTGTCGGCGACGAAGTCGACGTCGAGGCTCCGGCCGGGCAGGACGAGCGCGGTGTCCTTTCGTGGCCCGCGGTCGCCGGAGCCGCGCACCTGGAATGTGTGCCCGTGCAGGTGCATCGGGTGGAACATCGTGGACTTGTTCTTCATCCGCAGCCGCACGTACTGCCCTTCGCGGATCGGCAGGCCGTCCTTCGGGTCGTACGGCTTGCCGTTGATCGTCCAGTCGTAGCGCTCCCCGGGGCCTTCCAGCACCAGGTCGTGCACCACATCGGGCTGCTTCACCGGCACCGCGACCCGGTCGGCCGCCTCCAGTTCGACCGCCATGAGCACGCGCAGCTCCATCAACTCCGCGACCGCCTCCGGACCGGCCGGTGCCACCTTCGTGGTCGGGTTCCGGAGGATCACCTGCGAGTACAGGTCGCGTCCCTCCGCGATGGCGAGCACCGGCACGGCCCCGTCCGGCATGGTGATGACCGCGTCCACCCGCTCGCCCATGCCGATCATCACCATGTCGGCCTCGACCGGCTTCGCCGGGAACCCGTCGGTGTGGGTCACGCGCATGCGCACCCCCGGCAGGCCGACCCGGAACGCGGTGTCGGCCGCCGCGTTGATCAGGCGAAGACGCACCCGTTGACCCGCCTTGACCTCGGTCGAGACCGGGTCGCGGAACGTGCGTCCGTTGGCAAGCACGTGGGGATAGACCAGGTCGCCCGCGTCCCCGCCCAGCAGCACCGACCGCGGCATCGCGCCCATCGACCCGTGGTCCATGCCGCCCATGCCGTTGCGCTTCAGCTCGTCCAGTGCCTCGTCGGGCGTGCGGTCGATGCCGTCGAGCCAGTCGTCCAGCACGATCACCAGCTCGCTGTCGTAGTCCGCCCCGTCCTCGGGATCCTCCACGATCAACGGCGCGTAGAGCCCGCGGTCGAGCTGCACGCCCGAGTGCGGGTGGAAGAAGTACGTGCCGGCATCCGGAACCGTGAACTCGTAGGTGAACTTCGAGGCCTGCGCGATCTCGTCCTGGGTCAGCCCCGGCACACCGTCCATGTCGTTGCGCAGGGCGAGGCCATGCCAGTGGATGCTGGTCGGGGCGGGCAACTCGTTGCCCAGCTCGACGCTGAGCACGTCGCCCCGCTTGACCCGGATCTCCCGGCCCGGCAACTGTCCGCCGTAGCTCCAGGTGTCGACCTGCACACCACCGAGGTCCACCACTCCGGTGACCGCGTTCAACCGCACGGACGTCTTCGCCGCACCGGCCGCCCGACGTGCGTTCTCGGCGTCGGCCACCTTGGGTGAGTTCGGCGCGACCGGGGTCGTGCCCGCTCGGCCGGACGACGAGCACGACGCCAGTCCGATGGTGGCCGCGGCACCGACACCGAGCTGAAGGAACCGGCGTCGGTGGAAAACCCGTCGTGTCGTCATCTCACTCCCGTCGAGCTGTCTACTATGCACCATAGTAGCGGCGTTTGCGCACGACGAGGGCACCCCACGCCACGAGTGCGACTCCGACCAGGAGCAGGGCGGTTCCCGCTGCGTACTGCCCCACCTCAGCGGGTTCGGCGCCGGCCGGCAGGTAGAGGGAACGACGCTCGGATCGGACACCGCGCCCGGCGAAGTCCACGGGCACCCACGCCTCGACCGCACGTCCCTCCGATGTCAGCTCCGCGTAGACGAACCACAGACCGACCGAAGGCAGCGTGATGTCACCGCGGAACTCCCCGGCCCCGGTGAGCGGCGCTTCCACCACCTCACCCGCGCGACGGGCCAGCAGCCGCATCGGGATCAGGTCGACGGTGGCCGCCCCTGTCGGATCCGCCACCCGCACGAGTAGCCGGCCAGCCCCCTCCGCCGTGACTTCCATCCCGACGGTGGCGACCTCCTCGCCCTGCCCGGGGTCATGGGCACGGGCCTGAGGTGGGGTCAGGAGCGGCAGGAACACGAGCAACCCGACGGCCGCCGCGGCCTTGAGGGCTCCGACACGCCGAAGGACAAGAAGGAGGAGCAGGAGCGGCACCACGACGGCCGTCGCGATCGCAGTGTCGGTCAGACCGACCGAACTGAGCCCGGTCGCGGACGCCACCAGTTGGCCCGCCACGATTCCCAGCCCGGCGAGCGGCCACCTGGCGGCGGCCCACCGGCCGGGGAAGTCCAGCAACAGCAACCCGAGCAGGGGCAGCGGCAGGTCCGGCCCCGGCCACCCCGCCAGGGCGAGCACGGCCGCGACGACCGCGCGCAACGCGACGTAGCCGGCCACCGCCCAGGTCACCGCATAGCGGCGTCCGACCACTGAACGCACGACCCACGCGGTTCCCAGGCTCACCGCGACCAACACGGGCAGGTACAGCCAACCGGCGAACTGCGGGACATCGGTGTCGTACTCCAGCAACACCACCTGGCCCGCACCGAGAAGAACCCCGCCCAACGCGCCGTGCAGCGGTCGCGATCCACCCGGACGCAGGCCGACGAACACGGCGACCAGGAGCACGAGGGTCGCCACCACGGACAACAGGTGGGGCGGTGACCACAGCACCGCGTCGCGCCCGAAGGCCGCGTGCCACCAGGCGTCGGCCGGGGCGGCACCCGCGGTCACGACGCCGGCCGCCACCGCGAGCGGCAGACCGGGTGTGCCGAGGACGGCCTTGAACGATCGAGTCCGGACCAGCACGCGCACCACCCACGTCGCGAGCACCACGCCCACCACGGCGATCGACCCGTACAGCAGCAGGTGCGGAGGGATCAACGCGTCGTCGCGTCCCACGATCGTGTGCCACCCATCGTCCCAATAGGTGGCGAACAACCCGAGAACCGCACCCGCCACCACGCTCCAAGCACCGATCGGACCCACACCGCGCTCGTCCACTGCAGACCACCCGTCTTGATCGGAGACGAGCCCAGCATACCCCCGGGGGGTAATTAGGCAAGCCCTGTCAGCCGGCTGCCTTCACGACGCAGTCGGCATCCGCGGGGACGCTGACCACCACTTCTGTCACAGCCTCGCCGAACACGTTCACCTTGGCCCCACAGATCCGTTCCGGATTGCCCAGCTCCTCGTCCTTCTTCTCCGGGAACGATCCGCCGCAGGCGCGAGTCCACGTGACGATCCGGTAGCTCCCGACGGTCATGCTTTCGGACAGCTCGGCGGGGGCGGACCGGTACGAGCATTCCAAGACGACCTTGCCGTCCGCGTCCTCGACCCTGTGGTCGAGCCCGAAGTCGCGGCCGATCTCCTGGCACATGACGTGCCACCGGCCCGCACTTGTCCAGGAGAAGGAGTCGTTGACCTTGGTGGCACCCCAGGCGATGTGCCCGCCCGACAGGTTGACCCGAGCCAGACTGCGCCATCCGTTCTGGCCGTAGGTGTAGTTGCACACACGCACGCACTCGACCCGATGATGCGGGACAACTGCTCCGCGTCGAGGTGCTCGTGTCGCTCGCGGTGATGGCGTTCTCGAACGCGGCCGACCGGCTCCAGTCGGCGTTGGCCTGGGTGGGGCTCGAATCCCAGGTGGACGTGACGCTGTCCAGGATGGCCAGACGCAACGGAGTGGAGGTAGAGGACCGGTTCCAGTGGTAGTTGTTCCAACTGTTGGTGGCGTTCACGGGCAACGCGGTCGTCACCAAGGCAGCGATGACCATGGGCACAAGTGCCCACAGGGGTTAGCGCATGGCGGGCCCCTCAGGACGCAGGGACGGTGCCCGTGAGGTGCCGGTACCACAGTGCAGTGAGCCACGTCCCGACCGCCGACCACACCTACGAAAGTAGGACTTCGATCGCCTACGCAAGTATTACTATGTCTGATAGTAGCCAATCATCCAACCGTTGCAATCGGACTGCTATCATTCGTAGTAGGGACGTGCCAGAGCGGTGGATTCCTGCCACATCGACGCCCTGTCCGGCGCCGGACGGAACTTCCTGATCCTCGACGCCGCCGCACAGGTCGGCTGCCCCTGGCTGCGGCGGGGACTCACTGCGGCTGTTCGCCCCCGCCCGACACAGCCGCAATCGTGGATCCGCCCTGTCGGGCTAGGTCGGGCACGACGCCGCCTTGCTCGGCACGCACCTGGACCGCCACCTCGTCGACGGCGCTGTCAGGGCCGCTTCAGCGCACCCTTAGGATATCCAGAGCTGACCCGATCGTGCTCGACCGACCTGTCGTCACCCCGACACCCCACACCCGGATCCGCCTCGTCATCCCGGTCCCGTACGGCGCAGCGACGGTCGGTCGTCGGATTCTTCTCGTGCGGTCCGTGCCCGCCGCGATCGCGTTGTCGCTGGTCCTGCCAGCTCGCTGGCACCGGGGCGTCGCCAGGGGCGCTTGGCCGGGTCGTAGCCGGTGCGCAGGTCGCCGGTCACGCGCTTGCGCCACGCCGGTTCGGACGCGGATTCAGCAGAGGACGCCCCAGAGGACGACTTCCCGGGGGACTCCGCGCGGGATTCCGGGGCGGACTCCGATTCGACGCCGGCCGGCACGGGTTCGCGACCGGCCACGAACGCGGCCAGGGCGGTGGTGATCGGCACGGCGGCCACCAGGCCGATGCTGCCCACCAGGGTCCGCACGACCTCCTGCGCCACCTCCTGCGCGGTCAGGATCTCGCCCAGGCTCCGCCCGGACAGCGAGAACGCCAGCAGCAACGGCAGCGCCGCGCCCGCGTACGCCATGACCAGCGTGTTCACCACGGACGACAGGTGGTCGCGGCCGATCCGCGACCCCGCCGCGTACAACTCGCGGAACCCCAGCCCCGGGTTGGCCCGCCGTAGCTCCCACACCGCGCTGGTCTGCGTCACGGTCACGTCGTCCAGCACGCCCAGCGCGCCGATGAGCGTGCCCGCCAGCAACAGCCCGCGCGTGTCGATGCCGTGCCCGAGCAGTGACACCAGGTTCGCGGTGTCCTCATCGAGCCCGGTCAGCTTGGCGGCCGCGGAGAACAGCGCGCCCAGCACGCCGATCAACCCGAGGCTCGCCAACGTGCCCAGCACCGCGGTGGACGTCCGGGCGGACAGCCCGTGGGTCAGGTACAGCACCACGAACATGATCAGCCCCGCGCCGACCACGGCCACCGTCAGCGGGTTCTCACCGGCCAGGATCGCGGGCAGCACGAACAGCACCAGCACCACGAAGCTCAACGCCAGCGCGCCCAGCGCCGCCAACCCCTGCCAACGCCCCAGCAGCAGCACGGCCACCGCGAACAGCACGGCCAGCAGCAGCAACGGCACCCCGCGCTGGAAGTCGGCCAACTGGTACGACGTGCTCTCCCCGGGGTTGCCCCCGCCGTAGGACAGCACCACCGCGTCGCCGACCGCGAACTTCGGCGTGCCCGGCTGGTCCGGCACCGGGACGCGGATCTCCCGCCCGGCTGCCGCGCCGTCGCTCATCTTCACGGTCACCAGCACGCACCCGGTGGCGCCCGGCTCGGTCGCGTCCGGCCCGCATCCGCCCTGGACCACGGCGGTCACGTCGCCGCGCACCGGCACCTGCGCCAACCCTGCCGCCGCACCCGTGGGCTGGTCTCGTCCGAATGGATACAGCAGGAGCGTGCCGACCACGGTCGCCAGCACGAACGGCAGCAGCAGGACCAGCAGCAGCTTGCGCACCGGCTTGGAGGCGGGCTCGGCGGGGCCGTGCCCGTGGCCGTGGGCGGCGATCAGGTCCTTGACATGCACGTGTACATACTGCCCGAACCACCTCGACCGGGCGCATCCAGACAGTTCGCCCGCCGCACAGGTCCAGTGGTCGACGACCTGACCGGCGACGCGGCCACTTTAGTATTCGGTATCCAGGGCGGCCACGCCGTCGTGGCGGCGTACGTCGACAGCGTCATCGGGCCGGTGCGGGCGGTGCCCGACTTCCGCTTCGCCCGCCGCTCCCCGGAGGCGGGAATCCGTGGGCACGTGGGTGAGGAGTCGTTCCGGCAGGGGCACAGCGCAGCCGATGGGGGTTGCTGCTGCCCGCACAACCGCCGCGTCATTTGCCCTACTGGTTCCGCTCACCGGTCTCTTGCTCGCGATGGTGTGGAGGTGTCGGGTTCTCGCGGTCGGTGGCGGCCAGCACGGCCTCGGTCAGTTGATCCGCAGGGGTGCTGCGCCCCGGCCGCTTGACCAGGGACACGTGTGCTTCGTCGCGCATCCGCTGCACCATGTGCGGGTAGTGCAGCTCGAAGGCCGGCCGCTCGGAGCGGATGCGGGGCAGCTCGGTGAAGTTGTGCCGCGGCGGCGGGCACGAGGTCGCCCATTCAAGTGAGTTGCCGAAGCCCCACGGGTCGTCCACAGTGACGACTTCGCCGTAGCGGCAGCTCTTGAACACGTTCCAGATGAACGGCAGCGTGGACGCGCCGAGCAGGTAGGCGCCGATGGTGGAGATGGTGTTGAGCGTGGTGAAGCCGTCGCTGGGCAGGTAGTCCGCGTACCGGCGTGGCATGCCCTGGTTGCCCAGCCAGTGCTGGACCAGGAAGGTGGCGTGGAAGCCGAGGAACGTCGTCCAGAAGTGCAGCTTGGCGAGACCTTCGTCGAGCATCCGGCCGGTGATCTTCGGGAACCAGAAGTAGATGCCGGCGTAGGTGGCGAACACGATCGTGCCGAACAGCACGTAGTGGAAGTGCGCCACCACGAAGTACGTGTCCGAGAGGTTGAAGTCGATCGGCGGTGATGCCAACAGGACTCCGGAGAGCCCGCCGAAGAGGAACGTGACCAGGAAGCCGACGCTGAACAGCATCGGTGACTCGAACGTCAGCTGCCCCTTCCACATCGTGCCGATCCAGTTGAAGAACTTGATGCCTGTGGGCACCGCGATGAGGAAGGTCATGAACGCGAAGAACGGCAGCAGCACCGCGCCGGTGGCGTACATGTGGTGGGCCCACACCGCCACGGACAGCACCGCGATGCCCAGCGTCGCGTAGACCAGGCCGTTGTAGCCGAAGATCGGCTTGCGGCTGAACACCGGGAAGATCTCCGACACGATGCCGAAGAACGGCAGCGCGACGATGTAGACCTCGGGGTGGCCGAAGAACCAGAACAGGTGCTGCCACAGGATCACGCCACCGTTGGCCGGGTCGAACACGTGTGCGCCGAGCCGGCGGTCGGCGAGCAGGCCGAACAACGCGGCCGTCAGGATCGGGAACGCGATGAGGAGCGCATATGGCGACCGGGACCGTGATCACTGGCGAGGCCGGTGAGCTGCGCGACCACGACCAGCAGGACCAGGATGCCGACGATGATCGTGGACACCTTCACCCAGCGCGGCACCCTGGGCGGTGTGTGCGAGCGCGGTCCGCGGTCGGGCGTGACGCGGGTGTCGTCGCCGCTGGACGGATCGGGCGATGTGTTCACCAGGGACCTCCTCGGTCGTTGCACCGAGTTTATTGAGACACTGTGTCGCTGTCTGACGGAAGCGTCACAGGGTCGTCGTCACGTATACTGCGAGCGTGTCCAGGCTATGGAGCGACACGATCGACGCGCACCGCCACACGGTGCGGGAGGCGATCGTCAACGCCACCACGGAACTGGTGGGCGAGCAGGGACTGCTGTCGGTGACCATGTCGAAGATCGCCGAGAAAACCGGGATCGGGCGGGCGACGCTCTACAAGTACTTCCCCGACGTCGAAGCGATCCTGCACGCCTGGCACCAACGGCAGATCGCCGATCCCCTCCGACGACTCACCGACATCCGAGATCAAGCCGGCGACGCCCGCAAGCGACTCGAATCCGTCCTGCACGCCTACGCGCGCATCTCCCGCGACCGGTTCTCCCACGACCATCCCGGCCCTCACCTCGCCGCGCTGCTGCACCAAGGCATGCACGTCACCCAAGCCCAGCAGCACGTCCACGGCCTGATCAAGGACCTGCTGACCGAAGTAGCGGCGACCGGCGACCTCCGGGACGACGTCGCACCCGGCGAACTCGCCGGCTACTGCGTCCACGCCCTCGCGGCAGCCGGCAGCCTGCCATCCGAGACCGCGGTCCGCCGTCTCGTCACGGTCACCCTCGACGGCCTGCGACCGCCGCACTGACGTGCGCCAGCGCAGATGCCTCGCCAGCTGTCCAGTCCCCACACATGCCTGACGTCGCTCCGTTCGCAACGGCGTCCCGGCGTGTCGGCCCCTACCGGTCGGCAGGCTGAAGGCGTGCGGATTCCTGGGTGACCAGCCACCGGCCGTCCGGTTGCCGGTGCAGCACGAGAGAGCTGTCCTGGGCCGGCTTGTCACCGGCCTGCCACGTGCCGCGTAGCGCTATCGCGCCCCGGTTCTCGTCGACCGTCACCACGTCGAGTGACAGCACACCGGCGACCGACACCTTGTCGTCCCCGACCACCTTGCCCCTGGGGTGGTCGGGGTTGTCCGGTGCGAGGTACGGCAGCACACGGCGGTTGACGCGGCTCACCTCCTCCGGTCGAACGGTGTGCGCGGCAACCAGGTATGCCCTTGCGACGGACGTGGGATCGGTGAAGTCGACGCCCGGTTCGGCGGGAGGGATGCCGGATTCGGGCGGCTCGACCGGGACGGCGGCAGCGGACCTCGCGTCCGGGCCGGGAGGCTGCTCGTCCACCGAGGTGGTCGAGGCGGACGGCTGGCCGGTGGGCGGGCTTCCCGCGCCGGGGTCTTCGTCGTCCAGTGTGGAGATGAGCAGGACTCCCCCGACGAACAACGCCACGAGCACGACTCCCCGGACACTTCCCGATGCCATCACCACTCCCCGGTCACGCGGCGAAGCTGATGTGCAGGTGGTCGTAGTGGCCACCGGTCGGGCTGCTCACGTCGTACACGCCCGCACCCGTGTACCGCTCGCCCCACCCGTCCTGATCACCGGTGGAGGGGTCCCAGTACCGCGCTTGCCAGATGATGTAACGGATCTTCAGTGGACCCGCGTACGCTCGCGCCCACGCCGCCACCCGCCACCCGGCGACAAGCTGTTCACCGGCAGGGAAGACGCCGAAGCGATCCGGGAACACGTCGCACGCACGCCCGGTCGGGTGGTCGCTGGTGGGCGTTTCGGGACGCGCGCCCCAACAACTCACCGACGCGATCTGCCCGCCGAACGCGGACCGGATCTGACCGAGCGCGTGCGCCGTGCCGGCAGTCAGACATCCCGAGGTCGTCGGGTCGTCCACCACGCATCCGGTCACCGGCCCGGTGTAGGCCACCGGCGCGGGCAGTCCCGCCAAGTCCGCTCCCACGGGGACCGGGCCCGCCTGGTCCGGTGTGGAGCCGACAGCCGCGCATTCGCGCTCGTACCGCCGGATGTTGTCGAGGTAGCGGCGGATGAGCGACACGCACTGCGCACCACAGTCCACTTCACCGGGTTCCGGCATGCCGGTCCGGCTGAACAGGACCCGTCCGCACCCGGCGATGTGGCAGACGCTCATCGCGTCGTGGGGTTCGATCGACTTGCCGGTCCGCTCGACGTGCGCGGTCATCGCCCGCAGGTTGCCGCACAGGAACTTCAGCCCCAGCCGAAGGTGGATCACCGGGTTGAAGATGTCCGCATCGGCGGTCGGCGGCACGCTCGCCCACCGTTCACCACCGAGGCTGATCCAGTTCGCCTGGTTGATCTGGAGCAGACCCGCCGCGCCCCCGTTCACGTCGTTGCTCCACGCCCCAGGTCGCCACCCCGATTCGGCCTGCACCTCGGCGACGACCCGCAGCGGACTCAACTCGGGGCAGTTCGCCGCGACGAAGGAGTCGATCAGGGGCGCGGTCTCACGCGCCAGCGCGGGCAGTTTCCCGATTTCGAACGTCTGCTGCCACGCGGAAGTGCTGTCGGAGGTCGCCTGATTCGCCTGGGGAAAGAAGTTGGGGGCGAAGAGGAAAGGGATCGCGAGAAGTAACGCACCGCCCGCAGCGCACAGCAACAGGACCACGTGCGGTGGTCTCATCGCGCCTCCCCCACCTCCCCCGGCAACAACTACCCGTCATAGTAGTTGACGATCGACAGCCGGCGGTGCCGCCCGACGGAGTAGTAGCCCGCCCCACACGACACCGACGACGGCCAGCACGAGCCAGGCCGCCGCTGCCGCGATCGAGCGGGGTGAGTCGAGGGCGAGCGCGGCGTCGCCGAGGGTGGCGGCCAGGGCGGTGGTCGGTACCAGGCCGAGCGCGGTGCCGGCGGCGAAGGAGGTCGGGGCGACCGCGGTGACGCCGGCGCCGTAGTTGGACACCGCGAACGGGATCACCGGGAGCAGGCGGAGCACCAGCGTGGCGGCCAGGCCGTTGCGCGCGAAGACGGCGTCGAGAACCCGCAGCCTGCCGGACCCCAGCCAGCGCGCGACGGACCGCCGCCCCGCCAGGCGGCCGATGAAGAAGGCGATCAGCGCACCGACGGTGAAGCCGACCACCGCGACGACCAGTCCGGGCAGGATGCCGAACAGCAGGCCGGACGCCGTGGCCAGGACGGGTTTCGGGAAGAACGCCGCCGTGCCCACCGCGCACAGCAGGAAGAACACGAGCGGAGCCCACAGTCCGTTGCCGGCGACCCAGCTGCGGAGCTGCTCGGGCTCGGGCAGGTCGACCAGCACGGCTGCGACGGCAAGCCCGAGGACCACGACGGCCAGGCCGACCAACCGCGCGTGCCGCACCGTCTCCCCCGAACCGCTCCCGTGCACAACCCTTACCGCCGCGAGCGGCCTACTATGAACTATCGTAGACGATGTGAGGTCCTGGTCGTGATGAAGCCGCAGCTCCGCGAACGCGCCAAATCGGACCCGAGACGGCGCTCCGACCAGCCACTCGTCGCCCGACCCCGGCCGGCTGACGGCCACCGAGCGGCCAAGCCGCGCCGGCGCTCAGCCCGCAGCCAGGTCGCGGCGGCGATGAGCGTGCTGCTCCTCGCGGGGCTGACCGTCGTCGTGGTGCGCAAGACCGTCACATCACCTCCACTGCCGGTCCAAGTCGCGGCGCCAGCCGCCGCCGACGCCCACGAGGACGGCGGGCACCCCTCCCCCGGCCGCACTCCCCCGGCACCCAACCCCGATCCGGCGCTGTTCGACGCGGCCACCGCCTCGGCCGAGCTCCCGCCCGGCGGGGAGTTCACCGCACAAGGAGGCAAGAAGTGGACGGTGCTCCCCGGCACGGCAGCGGCCGTCGGCGGACCGGACCGCGTCACCTACACGATCGAGATCGAAGAGGGCGTGCAGCTCGTCGGCGGCCCCGAGGGCTTCGCCGCCGACGTCACCACCATCCTCGCCGACCCGCGGGGGTGGATCGGCGACGGGCAGACCGGGTTCCAGCGGATCGACAACGGCAAGCCGGACCTGCGCATCAAGCTCACGTCGCAGCTGACCACGCGTGAGGTCTGCGGGTTCTCGATCCCGTACGAAGGGTCCTGCGCCACCACCGACGTCGTGACCATCAACGTCGCCCGGTGGGTGCGCGGCGCGGTCTCGTTCCAGGGCGCGCTGGTGGAGTACAAACAGTACGTGGTCAACCACGAGGTCGGGCACGGCCTCGGCTACCCCCACAAGTCGTGCCAGGAGAACGGCGCGCTCGCCCCGGTGATGATGCAGCAGTCCTGGGGCGTCTCGAACGACTACCTGACCGCGCTCGGCACCGATCGAGTGGTCGCGGACGGCAAGGTGTGCCGGCCCAACGCGTGGCCGTACCCGACCGGGGGCCGCTGAGGCGCCGTCCCGGAATGGAGGCTCCGCACATGGTCACGACCGAGGAACGGACGACCGCGTCGCCCCGGTTCGACTGGGCGGTCGCCGGCGGCTCGACGTTGCTGTTCGGAGGCGTCGTGCTCGACGGGTGGGCCCATCACAACCTCGCCTCGGCCCTGGAAACGTTCTTCACCCCGTGGCACGCCGTGTTGTACTCCGGTTTCGCCGTGGTGGCCGCGGTGCTCGTCATTCCTGCTGTTCGCTCTCGGCGATCAGGACTGCGGCGATCCCTGCCCGACGGTTACCTGCCGTCACTGCTGGGGGTGGCGCTGTTCCTCGTCGGCGGCGCGGCCGACCTGGCCTGGCATCTCGCGTTCGACATCGAAGTCGACCTGGAAGCCGCGCTGAGTCCGACGCATCTGTTGTCGTTGACCGGCGGCGTCCTCGTGTTGTCCGGACCGCTGCGATCCGCGTGGCGGACGCATCCCGGCGGGAGCGCTCCGCTGCCGGCGGTCGTCTCCCTGGTGCTGACGTCCTCGCTCATCGGGTTCTTCGCCGAGTTCGGCAGCGTGTTCAACACCCTGTGGCCGGCCGGACGCAGATGCCCGGCGCGGTCGAACTGCCGCCCGAGGGGGACAGTTGATCGGTGTGTCGAGCGTGATGCTCCAGAGCGCGGTGATCGCCGGGACGCTACTCCTCCTGCTCCGCCGCTGGAGCCCTCCCTTCGGCACGGTGACCGCGCTGTTCACGGTCGAGATCGCGATCGGGTGCCTGGTCCACGGAACCCAGCAGTTGATCCCGGCCGTGCCTGCCGCGGGCCTGCTCGCCGACCTGCTCATCGCCCGCGCGACCGGCGTCCGGGCGGGTGGTCGTGCTGAGGATCGTCAGCAGCGCCGTTCCGCTCGTGCTGTTCGCCCTGTACTTCCTCGCCCTGGCGCTGACCGACGGGGTCACCTGGCCGGTGGAGCTGTGGACCGGCTCGATCCTCATCGCGTGCGCGACCGGTCTGCTGACGAGCTACGTCACGGTCCCGTGGCGCTCGGCGGTGGAGCACGGCCGCAAAGAGTGAGAGCGAATTCGATTCCGCTACGGAAAGACGACGACTTCGGTTCAGATGTGATTCACCACATTCCACATCCGCATCGAAACGTACCTCTTCGGCGTGAACAAAGGCCCGCCCGGTGCGCGTCAGGTGATTTGTGTATCGTGATGGCGTGCTCTATCGCGTCCGCATCCGAGCCTCGCAGTGGGCCTTGGTGTGGGCTGTCGCGTTCGCCGTGGTCGGCATGCACCACCTCGGCACGCAGGAGCCGGCCGCGCACCCGACGGCCGCCTCGGCAGCCGTCACCGTGGTCGACTGCTGCGCGCACGGCGCGTCCGAAGAGCACGCTCCGGCCCCCGGCGGCCAACACGACATGCTGCACCTGTGCCTGGCGATCCTGTGCGCGGTACTGGGCCTGACGCTGACCCTTTTTACTCTGCGCGGTCGGGCAATCACGGAACGTTTCAGCTCACTGCGGACGCGAGCGGTGCGGCCGCGTCCCCCTCCTCCGAGACCGGGTGGCGCTCGGGCGCTGCTGGCCAACCTCTGCGTCTTGCGGCTGTGACAGGCGGCGCGTGACGTCCGATCAGGACGCCGACGCGACGCCACACGACCGACTCGATCTTCAACACCCGCAGAGGACATCATGACCAGGAAGAATCTGGTCGGGACGGCGCTTGCCGTCCTGACCACCGGACTCGTGCTCACCGCGTGCGGCAACGGCTCCGACACCGGCTCCGGCGGCCACGACATGGGCAGCATGACCGGGACCACGAGCACCACCAGCGCTGCCGCCGCGCCGGCGGGCGAGCACAACGACGCGGACATCACGTTCGCGCAGGGGATGATCCCGCACCACCAGGGCGCGCTGGAGATGTCCAAGCTCGCCGAGGGACGGACGTCCAACGCCAAGGTGCTCGACCTCGCGTCGCGCATCGAGAAGGCGCAGGACCCTGAGATCAAGACGATGACCGACTGGCTCAAGGCGTGGGGCGCCGAGGCGCCCAGCACGGGCATGCCCGGCATGGACCACGGCTCCACACCCATGCCCGGCATGATGAGCCAGGCCGAGATGGACATGTTGAAGCAGGCCAAGGACGCCGACTTCGACAAGATGTTTCTGGAGATGATGATCAAGCACCACCAGGGCGCGATCGAGATGGCCCAGACCGAGCTCCAGCAGGGCTCCAACGCCGACGCCAAGAAGCTCGCCCAGCAAATCATCGACTCGCAACAGGCCGAGATCACCGAGATGCAAGGCCTGCTCCAGACCGGCTGACGCCGATCGAGTACCGCTGCCCTCGCATCACGCTTATTATCCCCGGTAGGAGGCGTGATGCGAGGGCTCGGCGAGTTGGAAACCGCGATCATGGACGTGCTGTGGCGCACGTCCGAGGCTAAGCGGGTCCGCGATGTGCTTGAAGCGATCACCAAGGAACGCACGCTCGCATACACCACGGTCATGACCGTGTTGGACAACCTGCACCGCAAGGGCTGGGTGGTCCGCCACATGGAGAGCCGGGCCTACCGATACCAGGCGGCGATGAGTCGGGACGAGGCCGAGGCCAAGGCGTTGCGGGAACTGCTGGACACGGCAGGCAACCCGGAGGCGGTCCTGATGCACTTCGCGCGAACGGTGTCCGCACGGGAGTCCGAGGTGCTGCGCAAAGCCCTCGATGGAGAACCATGATTCTCGCGTTCGCGCTCGTCCTGGGCGCCCTGGTCGTCGGCTGGGCGGCCCCACGGCATTTGCACAGGCTGACCACGAGCCGGGTAGACCCGGCATTGGGGATCGCCTGGTGGTTCCTGACCTGCCTCGGCGTGGCCGCGACCGCGGCGGCGGGCGTGGTGATGGTGCTGCTCCCGGAGCACGGCCCGGCCAGGTGGGTGTTGGAATGGCTGCACGGGTGCTGGACCGCCGTGTCCCACGGCGGCATGCCCCGTCTGGACGACCTGGCGGGCCTCCTCGGCACCACCGTGCTGCTGGCCGTCGCGGCCAGGGTCGGCATCGGCGCGGCCCGACGACGTGCCGCCTCCCGACGTACGCACCGCCGACAACTGGACCTGCTCCGGATCGCCGCACGCGAGCAACCCGGCCCCATCCCGGTGCTGTGGCTCGACCACGACCAGCCGCTGGCCTACAGCGCCTCCGGCACGCCGCCGTTCATCGTGGCGAGCCGCGGGCTGGCCGACCGGTTGTCCGACGCAGAGTTGGACGCCGTGCTTGAACACGAGCGTGCCCACATCCACGGACGTCACCACATGCTCGTCGGGCTCGCCGAAGCCCTGGCCTGGGCGATGCCGTTCGTGCCGCTGACCCGCCAAGCGCCGGACGCGATCCGAGTACTGGCGGAGATGGACGCAGACCGCCGTGCCGCCGCACGGCACGGCGCGGACACCGTGCGCGACGCGTTGCTCCGGATCGGGGCCGGCGGCGCACCGGCCGGGGCGCTGGCGGCAGCCGATCACGATGTCGCACTGCGACTCGAACGGCTGGCGCGCACGCACCGGACCCCTCTCGTGCGCCGCGTCGGCGCACTGGTGACGGTCGCGGTCGCGGCGACCAGCCTGCCCGGTCTGGCCGGACTGGGCCTGCTGGTCGCCACGGCCGCGATCTCCTGCCCACTGCTGCCGATGTGATCGGCTACCGGGTGAGCACGACGTCGACCCAGTAGTGGTTGGCCCCGAACGAGGTGTTCGGGAACCCCGTGCCCACCCGGTAGACGCCGTTGGATGAGTTCTCGGCGTTCGCCGGTGCGGTCAGCGGTGAGCTGGTCACCGTGTAGCCGCCGAAGTAGCCCTGGTTGATCGCGTACCGACCGGTCGTCGTGGTGTACGAGGCGATGTAGCCGGTCCCGACGGTCATCGGCACGGCGGTGGCGAAGGTCAACGTCTGCCAGCCGGTGGCGGTCTCGTTCGAGAACGTCCCGGTGGTCAGCAGCGTCCCGTCGAGCGACCACAGCGAACCGGTGTGCGTGCCGGTGTTCCCGATGCCCTTGTAGAACTTCACGCCCGTGACCGAGCCGCCGGCGGAGGACGCGAACCGGACGCCCAGCTCATAGGCACCGGTGTCCTCCGCCGCTGTGGTCGTCGGGACGGTGGCCGCGCTGAACAGCGAGCACGGGCAGGTCTGACTCGCCGTGCTGGTGAACGACCACGTGCTCGCCGACGCCGAGAGGTTGCCGTTGACGTCCGCCGCCCGCACGGTGGCGGTGTACTTCGTGGACGCCGCGAGCCGCGCGGCCGGTGTCCAGATGACCGTCTGCTGGTCGGCGGAGCGGGTGACCGCGCCGGCCAGCGTGGCGCCGCCGGGGTCTCGGACGGTGACCCGGGTGTTGGTCAGATCGATCGGCTCGTTGAACGACGCGGTGGCGGTGCTGGTCAGTGCCACGTCGACGGCGTCGGGCAACGGTGTGCGGCCGGTCATCACGGGCGCGGTGGTGTCGGTGTTGGGCGTGTAGACGACGTCGACCCAGTAGTTGTTGCCCTGGTAGGTCATGGTCGGGAACCCGCCGCCGGGCTGGAACACGCCGTTGGGGTTGCCGTCGCCGTTGCGCGGCGCGGTCAACGGCCCCGCGTCCACCCCGGCCCGCTGGAAGTAGCCCTGGTCGTTGGCGTAGCTGCCGGTGGTCGTGGTGTAGGAGGCGGTGTAGACCAGGCCGGGCGCCACCGTCACCGGGGTGGCGAACGTCAGGGTCTGCCACCCGGTGTCCGACTCGACGGTGAAGGTGCCGGTCGCGAGCCGCTGACCGGTCGCAGACCACAGCGAGCCGGTGTGCGTGCCGGTGTTGCCGGCACCCTTGTAGAACTTCACGCCGGTGATCCGGCCGCTCTGCGTCGGGCTGAACCGCACGCCCAGCTCGTAGGAGCCGCTGTCCTGGGCGGATGTCACCGCGGGCGTGGTGGCGGTGCTGAACAACGAGCACGGGCACGACGCCGTGGTGGTCGTGGTGAACGACCACGTCGCCGCGCCCGGCATCGCGTTGCCGTTGGCATCGGCGATGCGGAAACTCACGCCGTAGGTCGTGCCCGGCGTCAACGCCCCCGACGGCGTCCAGGTCGCGGTCCGCTGGTCACCTGACAACGAAACCGTGCCGGTGAGCTTCGCCCCGGCAGGGTCGGTGAGCCAGACCTGCGCGCTGGCCGGGTCGACCGGCTCGCTGAAGGTCCCGGTCACCGATGTGGTCAATGCGACGCCGGCCGCGTCGACCGCCGGGGTGCGGGCGGTCAAAGTCGGCGGGGTGGTGTCGCCGTTGAGCCCGTTGCGGTACACCACGTCCACCCAGTAGTTGCCCGCGTTGTACGACGAGGTCGGGAACCCTCCGCCGTAGCGGTACAGCCCGTTCGGTCCGTCGGCTCCGTTCGCGAGCGCGTGCACCGGACCGTAGTCCGCGCTCGCTCCGGCGAAGTAGCCTCCGGTCACGGCGTAGCGGCCGTTGGGTGCGTAGTAGGACACGATGTAGGTGGTGTTGGCTTGCACGACGACCGGGGTGGTGAACGTCAGGGTCTGCCAGCCGGAGGAGGACTCGCCCGTGAACGTGCCGGTGGACAGGAGCAGCCCGGTCGAGGACCACAACGACCCGGTGTGCGTGCCGGTGTTGCCGGCGCCCTTGAAGAACCGGACGCCCAACACCTCGCCCTTGCCGTCGAACCGCACCTTCGTGCCCACCTCGACCGGCGCGGTGTCGCCGGAGGTTTCGGCCGCGGGGCGGGTGAAGTCGTCCCACACCGTGCAGGGGCACGTCGCGGGCCGGGTCGCGCCGGTGGTGAAAGACCACGTCCACTGGCTGGTCTGGTTGCCCGCCGAGTCGGCGACGCGGACCGACGCCGAGTAGGCGGTGCGGGGCAGGAGCGCCGCACTCGGGGTGAACTGCGCGGTCCTGCCGTTGCCGGTCACCGAGGTGGTGCCCGTGATCGCGCCGCCGGGCCCGCTGACCGCGAACTGCACCGAGGTCGGGTTGACCGCTTCGTCGTAGGTCGCGGTCAGCGTGGGGTTCAGCGCCACGCTGCCCGCGCCGCTCGACGGCATGGTGTTCACCAGGTCCGGCGCCCGGGTGTCCGGACCCGTGTCCGGCGCCCACAGCACGTCGACCCAGTAGTTGCTGTCCACCGAGGTGCGGTCCGGGAACCCGGCGCCCGACCGGAAGACCCCGTTGGGTCCGTCCACTCCGGCCTGCAAGCCGGTCAGCGGCTCCAGGTACTTCGACTTGCGGCTGAAGTACTCCGTGTCGACGGAGTACTTGCCGGTCGGTGAGAAGTACGAGGCGACGTACGTGGTGTTCGCGGTGACGGCGACCGGCACAGGGAAGGCCAGCGTCTGCCAGCCCGATGCCGTCTCAGCGGTGAACGTGCCCGTCGCCAACTGCTGCCCCGTGGACGACCACAAGGTGCCTGTGTGCGTTCCGGTGTTGCCCGACCCCTTGTAGAAGCGGACTCCGCGCACGTAGCCGTCGCCGTTCGCGCGCCACTTCACGCCGAGTTCGAGTGAGCCGCCGTCCGCGTTGTCCGGCACGGCCGGTGCGTCGGCATTCGTCCACAGGCCGCACGGACACGTCCGGGCCGCCACGACGGGTGAAACCGACACCGGTGCTGAAAGGTTCAACGAGTCGTCCACCGCCCGGACCCGCAACTGCGCCGGACCGGACGCCGACGGGGTGTAGGTGTAGCTCCACGACGATTGACCGGCCTGCCACACGGCCGGGTGCCATCGCGCGCCACCATCGGTGGATACCTCCACACCTCCGACCTGGCCCGCAGCGTCGGTCACCGTGCCGGAGAAGGTGTGCGGAACGCCCACGGTGGACACCGCGGGCACGTTGGTGTAAGCGACGGTCGGCGCCTGGGTGTCCGTGATACCGCCCGACTGGACCAGACCGGCCATCAACGTGGTGGCCTGCACGCCCATGTCCGCGAGGAAGTTGATCGTCGCCTGCTGCATCCGAACGTCGGCCGTCGGCGTGTTGGTGAGGAACGCGTGCTCGTTGTCCACGCCCCACGCCCACTGCACCGTTCCCGCGCCGAACACCAACGATCCCGACGGGTGCCGGTAGTAGGTGATGGCGTGGGTCTCGGTGCCGGAACCGTACACGTCACCCCAGTTCTTCAACCCGTAGACGCCGGCCAGGTACACCGACGTCCGCGACATCTGCGCCACACCAGGGGGTTGAGATCCGTTGTCCGGTACGGTGTTCCACTCGTACCCTAGCGTCCCGGCTCGAACGTGTAGGTCGATCCGGCGGCCATGGTCTGCAGCGACGTGTTGCGCCACAGTCGCATCTTGCCGTAGGCGGCAGGCACCTGGAGTGAGTCTTCGCGGCGACCGTTGACGGTGAAGATGTTGCCCAACAAGGCGTTCTCCGGCCGACCGCCATCCTGTGGCGGGCTGTAGCGGGGATCGCGCCACGTGCCCGTCCAATCGGCGAGCCCGTCGTTCTGGGTTCCCTTGGTCTCCTTGAAACAGGCCAGCGTGCGCCAGTCCGTCTGCGAGGGGTCGATGGACTTCTCCCACCGGGTCTTCCAGAAGATCTCGTTGGCGGTCAGGAAAGCCAGGTGCACGCCAGCCTCACGGGCTGCCTCGACGTTCGCGCGCTGCTCGTTCGACCAGTACTCGTCGTGGCCGACGGCCATGAACACCTTGTGGTTCTTGATCAGCTGTCCGCGGCGAGCCGAGTCCACGTCGGTGGTGTAGCTCAGGTCGTACCCGTTGCGCTCCAGGAACCGAAGCATCGGGTACTCGGCGTTGAAGACGAAGTTGTCGTCGCCGTCACCTCCGGTGTAAGGCCGGTTGTAGCTCACCTTGTACGCCTGGCCACCCTGACCGGGGCCGTCACCGAAGTACAGGCTGTTGCCGCCGTACCGGTTGTAGGCCACCCACGTCGAGTCCGAGGTCTGGAAAAGGACCCTCGATCTGCTCGCGTCATCGCGGATCACGAACACGATCTCGTTCAGAGCACCGGTGTCGTTGCGCTGCACCCGTGCGTAGTAGATGCCCGAGACCGCATCCGCCGGAACATTCCAGCTTACCGACACCGCCCAGTTGCCGCAGTCGATCAACGCGGTCGGGCCGTCACGCAGGCATGGCGGCTGGTTCTGCGCGGAGCTCCGCGACACCGATCCCACGAACCGCGCGCCTTTGCCCGCGTAGTAGCCCAACCGGTAGATATCGAGCCGGTAGGATGTCGCGGTGGTCTGCATCTTGAAGTCGACGCGGCCACCGGGTAGCGCGCTGATGTCCGTGGTGTAACCCACGATCGAGTCGTTGCGCACGGGCACCTGCCAGTTGTCCGCCCCCGCCTTGGTGTTCTCGCACGCCACCTTGTTGACCACCGGCGCATCACACGGTGCGGCATTGGCCACGTGAGGGGCGATGGTGCCGATGACGACGGTGACACCGAGTGCGAGCGCAAGCGCGACGACCAACCGCAGGAGTCTTGCGATGAGCATCGAGCGCAGCGGCACCTGCGGTGTCGTCATGACGGGTCACCTCTCCGGGGCATCAACAGTCCGTGACGCACTGACTACTATGACCCGTAGTAGAAAGCCGTCACCGCAGAAGTCGATCGCAACGCGCGGGGCGTTACAGCGAAGAGCGATTCGATGTGCGCGGTGGACCTATCGGAGTCGCCGGCCGGCGAGGCTTCGCGACTGCGTCCGTCAGCGCGGCGGTCGCAGGCCGGCGATCGTGACAGTGACGAGTCTGCGGACGGCGGCCTCGGATCGCAGGCTCTCGGCTGCCGAGAGGGCGTGCACGCAGTAGGCGGCGAGTTCGTCGGGTGCGACGTCGTCCCGGAGGTCGCCGGTCGCCGCGACTTCGATCAGCAAGTCCTTGATCAGGTCCTGGACCTGCTGTTGGGCATGAACGAGCTGTGGGCCCTGGTGGAGGGCCGCGGTGAGTTGGTGGCCGGGACGGTCGTGGGACGAGCGTTCCCGCGAGATGTGCGCGTAGGCGTGCAGAACGGCATCGAGCCGCTCGCGGGGGTCGGCGACCCGATCCCGGATGTCGACGAGCTGCCGGAGGTGATCCTCGACCTGTCGTTGGTGCCACGTGTGCAGGATCGTCTCGACGTCGGGGAAGTACTTATAGAGAGTCGCCCTCCCGATCCCGGTGTGCTCGGCGATCTTCGACATGGTCACCGACAGCAGGCCGTGCGCCCGGACCAGTTCTGCGGTGGCATCGAGGATGGCCTCGTGGACCGCTTGGCGGTGCGCGTCGATCGTCTCGTTCCACAGCCTTGGCACGCTCGAAGTGTACGGCGCGACAACACAGAGACACGATGGTTGGACAGCGACAGATTGTCTCGATAAACTTCGCGGAACGACGAGGAGGCCACCGTGAGCACACCGCCCGACCACTCCGGCGACGACACCGGCCCGAGTCCCGCGCCGGGACCGGACTCGGACACCCCGCCCGGGGTGCCGCGCTGGGTGAAAGTGCTCGCGGTCATCGCCGGAGCCCTCATCCTGCTGGCTTTGATCGTGATGCTGACCGGACTCGGAGGCGAGCACGGCCCTGGTCGTCACACCGGTGCCGGCGTGACGGTCGGCGTCACGACCGAGGAGACGGCAGCCGGCGGTGAGGTGTGAGGTTGGCGCCCGGCACCCGCAAGTTCGTGCTGCTCGTCCACATCACGACCGCGGTGGGGTGGTTGGGGGCGGTCCTGGCCTACCTCGCGCTGGACATCACCGCTACCACCGGTCAGGACGTGGAGACGGTGCGGGCCGCATATGTCGCGATGGAACTCATGACTTCCTACGTCATCGTTCCGCTGGCGCTGGCATCAGTGCTCATCGGCATCGTCAACGCGCTGGGCACGCCGTGGGGGTTGTTGCGGCACTACTGGGTGCTGGTCAAGCTGCTGCTGACCACGTTCGCCGCGACCGTGCTCTTGACCGAGGTGTCGGCGGTGCGCCACCTGGCCGACGCGGCGACCTCGGCCGCCGATCCCCGTGAGTTGCCCGGCACGCTCCTGCACTCGGCCGGCGGTTCGGCGGTGTTGCTGCTGGTCGTGATGCTGTCGGTGTACAAGCCGCGCGGTGTCACGCGCTACGGGTGGCGCAGGCAGCAGGCGCAGCGGCGTGAGCAGCGGCCGACACCGGTCCGATGACCGGCACCCGGCGGTTCAGCTCGCGGCGCTGTCGTCGGCCGGTCGGTCGATCAGGTGGTTGTTCAGGCCTTCCGACATCTCGGCACGGCCGGGGCCGCCCGCGGCCACCCAATCGAGGATCAGGTCCACCGCCTCGTCGGTGAGCACGCCGCCGAACCACACCGGCCTCGCCGCGACACCGCGCGCCGGCCTGACCACGACGACGTTGGACGACTCGCAGGAGCTCAGGCAGTTGGCCACGGTGACCGCGTGCGACCCAACACCTTCGCGGAACCTGCGTAGTTGCCTCACGTGGTCGACGTCGGGGTGCTTCTTCACGGTGCCGCAGCAACAGCCCCGGCAGACGGTCAACTTGCTCGAATCGGACACCTGATCTCCATGCCGCCGCCGTTACAGCCCTCAACGTACTAGGACGGGTAGTGCTCTGGTCAACGCCGGTCACTGCGTGACGTGCACCTGTGCAAGTGCTCCCCGTATACCCTTCGGGGTATACGGGGAGCAGACCGGTGCGAGCTTGACACGCCACCGGACTAGACCTCGGCCGCCGCCTGCTCGGCAGGCTGGGCGACCCGGCCGCGCAGGGTGAGGGCAGCCAGCAGCGCAGCAGTCAGGGCGACCAGCGCAGCGCCGGTGAAGGCGGCCGAGTAGCCGTCGGTCAGGGCGACCGCGTCACCCAGCCGGTCGGCGCCCTGTGACGTCGCCACCGCGGTCATCGCGGCCAGGCCGAGCGCCGAGCCGACCTGGTAGGTGGTGTTGACGATGCCCGAGGCCAGTCCGCCCTGCTCAGGGGAGACTCCGCCGATGGCGGCCATCGTCGCCGGGATGAAGACCAGCGCCATGCCGACCGCCGAGATCAGCGAGCCCGGCAAGACGTCGACGACGAAGCTGCCGTCCGGGTCGGCGGTGGCCAGCAGGCCCAGGCCGACAGCCAGCACGGCGAGCCCGGCCACGATCAGCGGCTTGGTGCCGAACCGGCCGATCAGGCGGCCGGAGACGGTCGTCATCAGCACCGTCATCAGCACTGTCATCGGCAGCAGCGCCGCACCGCTGGCGAACGCGTCGAACCCGAGCACCTGCTGGACGTAGAGGTTGAGGAAATACCACATCGGGATCCACGCCGCGCCCAGCAGCGCCATCGCGACGTTCGCCGCGGCGAGGTCGGGGGTGCGCCACACCTTCAGCGGCATCAACGGGTTCTTCACCGCGCGCTGAACCAGCAGGAACCCGATCAGCAGGACCGCCGCGGCAGCCAGCTGCACGAGAGTGGCGGTCGACGCCCAGCCCTTCTCAGGAGCCTGAACGATGGCGTAGACGGCCAAGGCGAGCCCGCCGGTGACCGCGATCGCGCCACCGACGTCCATGCCACCGCTGCGACCGGGGACGGCGGGCAGGAGCTTGGGCGTGAGGGCGAGGGTCAGCACGCCGATCGGGATGTAGATGATGAACACCCACGGCCAGCTCAGCCACTCGGTGATCACGCCACCGAGGAACACACCCGCCGTGCCGCCCGCCGGTGCCGCCGCGCCGTAGAAGGCCATCGCCTTGGGCAGCTCGTTCGGCTGACCGGCGAACAGGACCATCAGCAGCGTCATCGCGGCCGGTGCGATCAACGCCGCCCCGACGCCCTGCACACCGCGGCCGATGATCTCCACACCGACGCCGGTCGCGGCGGCGGCGACGACGGACCCCGCGATGAGGGTGGTCCACCCTGCGGCGAACACCCGACGTGCGCCCCAGAGGTCCGAAAGTCTGCCGCCGAGCAGCAGCAGACCACCCAGTGCGACCGCGTAGGCGTTGAACACCCACTGGAGACCACCGGGCGTGAAACCGAGGTCGCGCTGCATGTCGGGCAGCGCCACGGCGATGATCGAAGTGTCCATGATGACCATGAACTGCGCCGCCGCGAGCACGACCAGTGCCCACCAGCGCCGGGGATCGGGGTTCATGACGGTCCTTCCAATCTTCGTCACCTATACCCCCTAGGGGTATCTTGCAAAGCGACCGAAAGATACCCCTAGGGGGTACGCTGATGTCAAGTCGCAGTTTCCGATGACAGG